>NZ_JAEILC010000147.1:0-25583 GCF_016307435.1 Pseudomonas sp. S4_EA_1b
GTGCAATCGCTTGGGCCTGCCGGTGGGCGCGATCCTGTTGGCGATCCTCAGCAGCAGCGGACGCGGCGGTGGCGGCGGCGGAGGGGGCGGTGGTTTCCGAGGCGGCGGCGGTGGCTTCGGCGGCGGCGGGGCCTCGGGCGGATGGTAATGACAATAACGAGAAAAGAGCATCTACAACCATGGCACTACTGAGTGAACACGAACAACGCCAGGTCGCCGAAGCGATCGCCCGGGTCGAGCAGCAGACCGACGCCGAGCTGGTGACGGTGCTGGCCGCCCGTGCCGATGACTACGCGTACATCCCGTTGTTGTGGGCCAGCCTGATCGCCCTGGTGGTGCCGGGCGTGGTGCATTACCTGTCCGGCTACCTGACCATGTACACCTTGCTGTTGGCGCAGTGGGCGACGTTCATTGTGCTGTGTCTGGTGTTTCGCTTGCCCAAAGTCACCACGCGCCTGATCCCACGCTCGGTGCGGCATTGGCGCGCGTCCAATCTGGCGCGTCGGCAGTTTCTGGAGCAGAACCTGCACCACACAGTGGGCAGTACCGGGGTGCTGATTTTTGTCAGCGAGGCTGAGCGCTACGTGGAAATCCTGGTGGATGAAGGCATTTCCAAGCGCCTGGACGACGGCCGTTGGGACGCCATCGTCCAAGCCTTCACCCAGCAGGTCAAACAGGGCCAGACCCTCGCCGGGTTCATTGCCTGCATCGAAGCCTGTGGAGAGTTGCTCAAGGTGCATGTGCCGGTGACCCAGGCGCGCAATGAACTGCCCAATCGCCTGGTGGTACTTGAGTAGCCCAAACACCGCGATCAAAAAGTGTGGGAGGGGGATTGTCCCCTCCCACATTTAGCCCCAGCAGTGTTCAAGTGCAGTACCGTTGATCAAATAACTCCGTGCCCTGAGCCTCCATCCCCCCTAAAATGCCCGGCATTCCCAGCCCGAGGCGTTTTTGTTCATGTCCGTCACCGCTCAACCCGCCCGCCCTGCGCCGGATCATCACGCCCAGTTCATCGAACTGCTCGGCGAAAGCCTCGCGCACAATGCCTTTATCAAGCTGGTGCTGGCCAAGTACGTCGGTGACGAAGCCGAGCTGCAACGGCTGATTATCAAACCGGTGACTGTCAAGGAGCAGGCGTGCCTGTCCTTTGTGTACCGCTACAAAACCCGCGACATCACCAAGAACCTGCCCGTAGCCGAAGGCGTCGCGGCAATTGCCGCACTGTTGCCGACGTCGTTCAAGAACGCGCACTTGCTGGCGCTGACCGACGAAGCCCAGCTGGAGTACAGCAAGAAGAACAAAAGTTCGCTGTTCAAGAGCAAGCCGCAGCAACTGCGTGAGGCGCCGTCGGCCGAGCATAACCGCGAAAAAAATCGCTTTCTCGACCTGAGCCGGCCGTTTCTGGCCGACCTGGGCGTGACCGATGCCAAGCAGGCGCTGATCCCATCGATGTCGCGCAAGTGGAAGCAGATCAACAAATTCATCGAGGTGTTCAGCCATGCGCTGACCTCGTCGCCGCTGAAACTCGATCAGCCGGTGCGGGTCGCCGATTTCGGTTCGGGCAAGGGCTACCTGACGTTTGCCATCCACGATTACCTGCGCAATACCCTCAATGCTGAAGCCCAGGTCACCGGCGTCGAACTGCGCGAAGATATGGTGAACCTGTGCAACAGCGCCGCTGCACGCCTGGAACATCCCGGGCTGGTGTTCAAATGCGGCGATGTGCGCAGCGTGGCGCCCAGCGAGCTGGACGTGATGATCGCGCTGCACGCCTGCGACATCGCCACTGACTATGCGATCCACACCGGCATCCGTTCCGGCGCATCGATCATCATGTGCTCGCCGTGCTGCCATAAGCAGATCCGCCTGCAGATCCAGAGCCCGGCACTGCTCAAGCCGATGCTGCAATACGGTCTGCACCTGGGCCAGCAGGCGGAAATGGTTACCGACAGCCTGCGTGCGCTGTTCCTCGAAGCCTGTGGTTACGAGACCAAAGTGTTCGAGTTCATCTCGTTGGAACACACCAACAAGAACAAGATGATCCTGGCGGTCAAACGCGCCGAGCCGGTGGATAACGCCTCGTTACTGGAGAAAATCCAGGCCCTCAAGGCGTACTACCACATCACCGAACACTGCCTGGAAACCCTGCTGCGCGCGGATGGCTACCTGGGCACCCGCCGTTAAACTGCGCTGGGCTTGGGCACTGGCGCAGGCTGCACCGCTGTCTTGCGCCCCAGCATCACCGTCACGATCACCCCGCAGGCGAACACCCACGTAATCGGCTCGATCTGTTCGCCGAAGAACAGCGCCGAGAACGCAATGGTGAAGAAGATCTGCAGCAGTTGAATTTGGCTGACCCGTGCGATGCCGCCCATGGCCAGCCCGGCGTACCAGGCGAAGAAACCGAGGAACTGCGAGAACAGCGACACATAGCCGAACGCCCACCAGGTGCGCGCCGAGATCGCGCCCTGATGCTGCGCCGCCAGGTACCACACCGGGCCGATCAGCAACGGTGTCGACAGCACCAATGCCCAGCAGATCACCTGCCAGCCGCCCATCTCCTTGGCCAATCGGCCGCCTTCGGCATATCCCAAGCCGCCCACGGCAATGGCGCCGAGCATCAGCAGGTCGCCGGCTTGAATACTGCCGGCGCCGGTAATCAGCGCATAACTGAGCACCAGCCCACTGCCTAGCGCCGCGCAGGCCCAGAAGGCTTTGGACGGTCGTTCATGGGACAGCCACGCCGCATACAGCGCCACGCACAAGGGTTGCAAACCGTTGACCAGCGCACCGTGGGACGCCGGTAAGGTTTGCATGGCCCAGGCCGACAACACCGGAAAACCCAGGATCACCCCGGCGATCACCAGGCAAAGGCCGCGCACTTGACGCCAAGTGGGCCAACGCTCGCGGCGCCACAGCAACAGCGCTGCCGCCGGCACCGCAGCGAATAACGCGCGACCCAGGCCGTTGAGCAACGGGTGGATGTCCTGCACCACGATGCGGGTGAAGGGCAGAGTCAGGCTGAAGATGATGACGCCCAGCAAGCCGAGGGCCATGCCGGTGTTTTCGCGCGAACTCATAAGGGGGGCCGGAATCAAGAGGGCTTCATGGAATGCCCATCTAGCCACAACCCCCGCCGATCAAGGGCCTACAGCTGCGTGCGGATTTATCCGTACAGTTGTTCAGAAAAAACGCGTGACGCTGATCTTCGCATCGCGGCCCTTGGTGTAGGCCCGATCGCCGCTCAGGGCCGGGCGGTAGTTATTGTTGAACATATTGTCGAGGGTGAAGTTGACTTCGGTGCCCTTGAGGTAAGCCTGCTGCGGTTTCCATTTGGCGAACAGGCCCTGGGTGTTGTAGCGCTTGTTGTTGTATTGGTCGTAAAAGGTATCGCCGACGCTGCTGCCGGGGCCGCCGGAGTATTTGTCGCTGGGCAGGCGGTCGGTGGCGCCGATGAACTGGCCCATCCATCCCACTTGGGCATCCCACGCCGGAATATGGGTGCCGAGCACCAGTACCCATTTGGTCGGCGGGATGTCCCGCGCCGATACGTTCGGCCCCCAAGGGTTGGTGTACGCGCCTTCATGCTGGCCGGTGGTGTAGGCGTAGGACACCGAACCGAACAGGTACGTGGAGTTATAGAACGATTCCACCTCGAAACCCTTGATGGTCACGCCGCCGATATTGCGGTAGTTGGACATCGGCCCCGGCGGGCAGGCCGTGGAAATCGTGCCGCCATTGATTGCCTGGTTCTGGCAGCCGACGCCGGTGGCCTTGAAGATTTCATCTTCGACTTTGTTGTGGAACAGCGTGGTACGCACTTGCAGGCTGTCGTCCTGGGCGATCAGGTTATCGAAACTGGTGATGTTGCCCACGGTGATCGACGTGATGCGTTCCGGGTCCAGATCGACGCTGGTGGCGGTGCGACTGCCCACGCCCTGCACTTCGTATTGTTCGTCGATCACCGGGGCGCGCCAGGTCTGACTCCAGTTGGCGAACAGCCCGACCTGCGGGGTAACGGTCCAGAACAGCGCCAGACGGGGCGACCAGCCGGTGTAGGTGCGGTCGCTGTAGTCATGGCCGACTGCCGGGTTGGGGTTGCTGTAGTACGGTGCATCGTTGGCCTCGCCACGGTTGCGCACATGGTCGTAGCGCAAGGACGGAGTGACCGTCACGTCGCCAAGGGTTACCGCATCCTGAATGAAGAAACTGTTGGTATCGACCTTGCCGTGGGGCATGAAGCCCGGCTGGAAATGCCCGTAGTTGTAGCGCGGCGTGTTGTAGGTGGTGCCAGGCATCCACATCTCGGTTTCCCGCGTGTGTTTGCGGATCTGCGTGCCGACGGTGACCGCGTGCTGCAGCGGCCCGGTGTCGAACAGGCTGACGTTGCGGATGTCGAGGTTTTTGTCGGTGTAGGCGGTGTCCATCCGGCGCCCGCCGCTGGCCAGTTGGAAAAACGCCGTGGCGGTGCGCTCGTCGGTTTGCTCGGTGTCGGACTGCGAATATTTAACGGTCAGATCCACCAGCGGGTTATCCAGGGGCTGGTATTCGTACTTGCCGGACCAAGTGGTGTCGACCGTATCGCGGTTGGCCAGGAACCGCTTCAACGCGCCTTCATAGCCGTAGCGGTCGATATTGGCCTGGGTCGGTGGCGTGGGGTAGCTGGCGGCGGAAAATGGCGTCCAGCGATCGCTGTGGGAACGCGAGTAGGACAGGCCCATGCTGTGTTCATCGGTGAAGTGCGCATTGACCTTGAACAACTGCCCATCGACGTTCTGGGCAGAGTTGGGCAGGCGCTGGGGGTTGATCGGGTACTGGTTATTTTCGTTGGGCAACTTACCGGCAACCTTCATGTCGTCGCCATCGCGCTTGGTCAGGTAGGCCAGGGCGTCGAAACGACCGTCGTCGGTGCGACCGAACACGGCACTGCTGTAGACCTGCTCGTGGTCGTTACTGGAGTAACCGTACTTGAGCATCGCGCCGCTGTTGCGGCCGTCTTGCAACAAGTCCGGGGCGTCCTTGGTGGTCATGTTGACCGTGCCGCCAAAGCCGCCGTTGCCGGTGAAGGGCGAGTTGGGGCCTTTCTCTACTTCGATGCTCTTGATCAGCTCGGGCTCGATAAACACCGTGCCCTGCTGGTAGCGTTCGAAGCCGCTCTTGGTGGCGCCGTCGACGGTGAGCGGCACGTCTTCGGCATCGCCGAAACCGCGAATGTTGATGGTCTGGCCACCGGGTTTGAGCGAGCCACCTTGGCTGACCCCGGGCAGGGTCTGCAGCAGGCTGGGAATGTTATTGGCTTGGTAGCGCTCGATATCGGCCTGGCTCAAGGTGGAGCGGCCGACGGTGCTGGAGTCGACTTCATTGCCGGTGCCGATCACGCTCAGGGCTTCCAGCTGGATGGCGCCGCTGGTGGTGGTCCTGGCCTCTTCGGGTTTGACCACGTAAGTGCTGCCGACTTTGATCAGGATGAACTCGCCATTGGACAGCAAGTTGCGGATTGCCGTCTCTGCGCTGTAGTCACCGTTGAGTGCCGGCGCCTGTACGTTCTTGAGCTGGGCCTCGTCGAACAGCAACTGGATTTTGGTCTGCTGCGCCACTTGGCTCAGGGACGCGGCCAATGGCTGGGCGGGCAGATGCAGGGTGAACGATTCGGCCTGGGCGCCGAGGCTGAATGCCAGGCAGGTGACGGCAAGGGTCGGTCGAAACAACGGCAGAGCAAGGCAAGGCGCGCGAAACATGAAATCCCCCAGGGTGGCTAAATGGCCAAAAAGGCGTGCGTATCAAACGCAGACGGGAGGAAGACGGGGCTGCGGAAAAAATCCACACATGCGAATGCAAAATATTCTCAAGTATGGCGCTCGGCGGGTTAACGGTTCGGTTCGATCCTGATCGCGCCGTCGGCCAGCGTCACGGTTTTCACCGGCAGCAGCGCGGGCAGGGCGTTGAGCAGCGCATCGGGGTCATTCACATCCAGGTTGCCCGATACCTTCAACTGCGCCACCGCCTGACTGACCTGCAACGGTGCCTGAGGGCGGTACAGGCTCACTTCGTCGATCAGGCTGGCCAGCTCGCGATTGCGAAACGCCAGGTGCCCGCTGCGCCAGTCCGCCACCGTTTCGTCGGTGAGGGAGGATTGCACCAGCGTGCCTTTGGCGTAGTTGTAACCGGCGCGTTGCTGCGCCCCGAGCATGGCGACCGGGCTTCTGGTCGTGGGTTCGAACGCGACCTGACCGTGGGCAACGCTGACCACCAGTTGTTGCGGGCTGCGGCGCACATCGAAACCGGTGCCGACCACCCGCACGCGGGCTTCCCCCGCCTGCACGAACAATGGCCGTTCCTTGTCGGCGGCCACTTCGATATACAGCTGGCCCTGATCCAAGTGCACGATGCGCTGGTGGGCGCTGAAGTCCACGCGCAGGCGGGTGTTAGCGTTCACGTACAGCGTGCTGCCATCCGGCAGGTTCAGGGTGCGCGTGCCTTTGGCTTGGGCCGCCACCTGGGTGTGATACAGCTCGCGGGGCGCGCCGAGGTGCGTCGCCATCACCGCGCACAACACGGCGGCGGCCACTGCCAGCGCCGGACGCCACGGGGACGACTTACGGGGCGCCAGCGCCACGGGTTTGTTCAGTTGCTGCAATTGGGCCAGGTCGGCCCACAATTGTTCGAACTCGGCATAAGCACGGGCGTGGGCCGGCACCGCGTACCAGGCCGCGAAGGCCTTGCGGTCGGCACGGCCGGTATCCTCACGGTTGCGTGCAAACCAACTGGCGGCTTGGGCATCGATGGAATCGCTGGCTTCGATATCCAGGCTGTCGGTGTCGCTCAGGCGGTTCATTCTGGCTGCTCCGTGCCGGGGTCGTGTTGAAGGCGTCGCTTGCAATGCAGCAGGGCAAAGGCAATGTGCTTTTCCACCATGCTGGTCGAAATGCCCATGCGCTCAGCGATCTGCGCCTGGCTCAGGCCTTCGAAGCGGTGCAGCATAAGGGCTTCTCGTCGGCGGGGCGAGAGTTCGGCGAGGACTTCTTTCAACTGTTCCAGGCGTTGCAGGCGCAGGGCGGCGGCCATGGGTTCGTTTTGCTCGTCGGTGAGTGGCTCGCAGGGCTTGTCGGCCTGTTCGCCATGTACGCTCTGGCGCACCTTCTGCTTGCGCCAGTGGTCACGCAGCAGGTTGCGCGCCATCTGGAACAGAAACGCCCGAGGCTGCTCGACCTTGGCTCGGTCGCGGTAATCCAGCCATTGGGTGAACACGTCCTGAGTCATGTCCGCCGCGTCGCTGACGTTGTCGGTGCGCTTGCGCAGGAAATGCAGAATGTCTGCATAAAACCCGCGAAAGGCATCGGCCGACAGCGGGTCGGGCTTGGGACGAGACATGGATATCCTTCTTGACGACGTAGGCTGTGGAAAACGTCGCGAATGATATCGAGAACTATTGTCATTTGTCTCCAGGTAAATACCGGGCGCCTGTTCAGGCTGGCAATACGGGGTGCTTAGCCTTTAATCCTACGAGCTGGTAAACGAAATCCCACTTCGAAGGAACACAATCATGGCTGGATGGTATGAGTTGAGTAAAAGCAGCAACGGGCAGTTTCGTTTTGTGCTGAAGGCGGCGAACGCAGAAACCATTTTGACCAGCGAGCTTTACGCCACCCGCAGCGCTGCAGAAAACGGCATCGCTTCCGTGCAGACCAACAGCCCGCATGACGAGCGCTATGAGCGAAAACTGGCCCAGAACGGTAAGCCGTACTTCAACCTTAAGGCGGCCAATCACCAAGTGATTGGCACCAGTGAGCAGTACTCTTCAGAAGCAGCGCGGGACCAGGGTATTGCCAGCGTCAAGAGCAATGGCCCAAGCACCACGATCAAGGACAAGACCTGACGTTTGCAGAGGTAAAGCCAACGCCCCGGCTCGCAGGAACCGGGGCGTTTTGATTCAAAGGGCTTCCAGCAAGCCCTTGAGTTGATTGCGTGCGGTATCGCCCAGCGGGAACACCGGTAACCGCGGGTCTCCCACCTCCAAACCGGTCAAGCCCAAGCCCGCCTTGATCGTCGCCGGCAGCCCGCCCTTGAGGATGAAGTCCAGCAGCGGCAACTGTTGATAGAACAGGGCCTGCGCCTGGCTCAGGTCATTGGCCAGCACCGCGTCATACAACGCCAGGTTCAGCGCTGGGATCAGGTTCGGCGCCGCCGTGCACCAGCCCTTGGCGCCGGCCACGAAGGCTTCCAGCGCCAGTGGGTTACAGCCGTTGTAGAACGGCACATCGCTGCGACGACGCAACTGGTGCATGCGCTGGATATCGCCGGTGCTCTCCTTGACCATGGTCACGTTGTCGACCTGTTCCACGATACGCAGGATCAAGTCCACCGACATGTCCGTACCGCTGGTGGCCGGGTTGTTGTAGAGCATGATGGGCACGCCGATGCTGGCGCCGATCGCGGCGTAGTGGGCGAGGATTTCGGCTTCGCTGAGTTTCCAGTAGGAGGCAGGCAGCACCATCACGACGTCGGCGCCATGGGCTTCGGCGTAGCGCGCGCGGCGCACGGCTTTGGCGGTGGTCAGGTCGGACACGCTGACGATGGTCGGCACGCGTTTGCCGACTTTTTCCAGGCTGTAGGCGCTGACTTCGTCCCACTCGGCGTCGCTCAGATACGCGCCTTCTCCGGTGCTGCCCAAGGGCGCGATGGCATGCACACCGCCGGCGATCAAGCGGTCGATGGAGCGGCCGAGCGCGTCGAAGTCGATGCGTTGCCCATCGGCACTGAAGGGGGTGATGGTGTAGCCGATGATGCCGTGAATGTTGAGGCTGGACATGGGAATTCTCCGGTCAAAAAGGGGGGGGCTTCAGTTCAGGCAATCGACGTGCTGGCGCAGGGTCTGCCGTGCGTAGTAGTTGAACGCGGCGCCGTGGCGCTTGGGTTTGGAGATCCAGTCATGGGCCTCGCGCCCCAGTTCCGGCAAGATCGGTTGGATCGTCCCGGCCGCCATTGCCAGCAACTGCAACCTGGCCGCGCGTTCGATCAACTGCGCGATCACGCAGGCCTCCTCGATGGCTGCCCCGGTCGATAACTGGCCGTGGTGCGAGAGCAGAATCGCGCGTTTGTCCCCCAGGGCCGTGGTGATGATTGCCCCTTCCTCATTGCCCACCGGCACACCCGGCCAGGTTTGCAGGAATGCGCAGTCGTCGTACAGCGGGCAGAGGTCCATGTGCGAGACCTGCAACGGCACTTCTAGCATCGACAGCGCGGCGACATGGGTAGGGTGGGTGTGGATGATGCAATTCACATCCGGGCGGCCACGGTATACCCAGGTGTGAAATCGGTTGGCCGGGTTGGGAATGCCGTGGCCTTCCAGTACTTCCAGGTCTTCGTTGACCAGCAGTAGGTTGCTGGCGGTGATCTCGTCAAACCCCAGGCCTAACGGCTGGGTGTAATAGGTGCCTGGCATTGGCCCGCGTGCGGTGATCTGCCCGGCCAGGCCGGAGTCGTGGCCATGGTCGAACAGGATGCGACAAGTGAGCGCCAGCTTTTGCCGGTCGGTCCACGTATTATCCGCCAGGGTGTTTTGCATCTGGGTCAGTGCATGCTTGACCAGTTGGTCTTTGGGGAGCGCTAATGTCTTGGCCATATCGGTGTCCTTTGAGGGTTGCAATGGACGTCGGATTTGCTGGTCTCCCGCTGCTCGCAAGGTCGTTGGGTGAACGCAAATGACACTAAAGATGCTATATGACACAAAGTGTCATTGGCAAGCACGGCTCATCGTTTCCTGCATGGATTAATCGCAGCGCATGTCTATCCGTTTGAAATTATTGAGAAAAAAACTTGGCGTTACGTTGGAGACCCTGGCGGAAAAGTCCGGGATGACCAAAAGTTACCTGTCCAAGGTGGAACGCGGGCTCAACACCCCGTCCATCGCCGCCGCGCTGAAATTGGCCAAGGCCCTCAACGTGAACGTCGAGGAGTTGTTCAGCGAGGAACGCGCAAGTCTCGACAGCTACAGCCTGGTGCGCAGCCATGAGCGCCCCGACACCTCGCCGGGCTATGCCGTGCTTGCCCATCAGGTCAGCGAACGCAGCCTGTTGCCCTTTATCATCTACCCGCCCGCGGAGTTCTCCGACAAGACCTTCAAGGAACACGTGGGGGAAGAGTTTCTGTTCGTGCACGAAGGCCAGGTGGAAGTGGATTTCATGACCGAACGCGTGACCCTTGAGCGCGGCGATGCGCTGCACTTCAACGCGCAGAAGCCGCACCGCATCCGCTCGCTGGGGCCGGTGCAGGCGCAGCTGTTGGTGGTGGTTCACAGTACTGATGAGTGAGGTTCTTGCAGTAAGCAGGTTGTCCCGCGCGGGACCGCGAAACGGCTCCCAAGCCAAGCGCCTGCCAGGTAAAACCACTTTGTCTGGAGTGGGGCTGCTCCACAGCCCAGCGCAGGGCAAGCCTGCTCACCACGGCGTTACGCATCAGCCTTTGAGATGTGTAGAGACCTGTGTCAGCCGGCTCATGGGTAACTGATACGCCGCTATCGGAGGCATGGGTATCTACATCTCTTCGGTGAAAACATCACCTGAAAAATGCGGTTTTAGTGGTGAGCAGGCTTGCCCTGCGCGAGGCAAGCCCGTTCACCACAGCGCTATAGAGCCGCTTTAGGATATCTATGTCTCCACGGGGACCGACAACGCCGAGTTACCCAATGCATGGGTGCGCGCCGCAAAGAACTTCAGCGCGACTCCAGTGCCGTCGAACAACTGCGAATACCGGCGCTTCTGCTGACGAATGAACCCCTCACTGCGCCCCGACACCGAGATCGCCAATGTGCTGGGGCGAGCGTGGCGAATCGCGTCCACCAGGTGGCTGTCCTGCGTGCCCAGCTCGTGGCCGAAGACGCACAACGCACCCTGATGGTTGAGCAGTTGCGCGTAACAGTACGACAGGTAATCCGAACTGCGGATGGTCTTGAGCTTCTCCTGAACGCTGCCTTCGCTGACGAACAGCGGCACATCGTCCAGGGTCTTGAGGGTGTTGTTGATCGCGAAACTGCTGAGCAGGGTGCTGTCGGTACTCGGCAGTTTGCGCGCGGTGCCGTCCAGGTTGCGCACCAGATGCAGGCCGCCATGCAGGTAGAGGATACGCGTGGCGTCGGTGCGGGTATTGCCCAGGTCGAAGCAAGCTTCGGTGCCGCGAAACAGGTCATCGATGCCCGGGGCGTGCAGGATCGCCCAATAGTTGAGCAAGTCGTAATTGCTGGTGAACACCGTGGTGTAGCGGGCCAGCTCGCCATTGATCGCCGCCAGGGTCGAGGGCTGCACCAGGCGCCATGGGATATGCACGGCGTGGATGGTATTGATCAGCGCTTCCTTGATCGCGTAATAGCGATTGCGTGGCGCGGCTGAGCTGACTGCCAGCGCTTTGTTGACCCGGCTGGTGGTTTTCAACGCGCCCAGGGCTTGCTCGAAGCTGCGGGTCTGTAACGCATCAAACACACTGAGTTCGGAGGCGCTCAAGGGTTTTTCTTCGACGGTGCGGGCGTTTTCGAACAGTGAGTCGTAGGCAAAGTCTTCCCAGATCGCCCGGCTGGCGCCGTTGCCGATCAGTATCGCGCTGAAGTCGTGGGTGCTACGCAGCGCGCTCCAGTCTTCAAGGTGGGCGTCAATATCCTGGAAATCCTTCATTGCGGCGGGTCTACTCGAAATCGGCTGGGCGGTGACTTTATCACGAGCCGGCGTTGATCTTGATCAAGGTGCGCCAGGCGGCTGAGGTTGATGCTGTACCTATAACGTCATCCGAGGATTCGCCATGAGCAGCACTTTCTTTATTCCCGCCGTCAACATCATGGGCACCGATTGCCTCGACGAAGCCATGAATGCCATTCGCAACTATGGTTTTCGCAAGGCCCTGATCGTCACCGACGCCGGGCTTGCCAAGGCCGGCGTGGCCGCGATGATCGCCGAGAAACTGGCGATGCAGGACATCGACTCGGTGATCTACGACGGCGCCAAACCCAACCCCAATGTGGAAAACGTCGAGAAAGGCCTGGCACTGTTGCAGCGTAGCGCTTGCGACTTTGTGGTGTCCCTGGGCGGCGGCTCGCCCCATGACTGCGCCAAGGGCATTGCACTGTGCGCCACCAACGGTGGGCATATCGGCGACTACGAAGGTGTCGACCGATCCAGCAAACCGCAACTGCCGCTGGTGGCCATCAACACCACCGCCGGCACCGCCAGCGAAATGACCCGGTTCTGCATCATCACCGACGAAACCCGCCACGTGAAAATGGCCATTGTCGACCGTAACGTTACCCCGCTGCTGTCGGTCAACGACCCATCGCTGATGGTCGGCATGCCCAAGGGCCTCACTGCCGCCACCGGCATGGACGCCCTGACCCACGCCATCGAAGCCTACGTGTCCACCGCCGCCACGCCGATCACCGACGCTTGCGCGATCAAGGCCATTGAACTGATCAGCGCCAACCTGCGCCTGGCCGTACGTGACGGCAGCGACAAAGTTGCGCGGGAGAACATGGCCTACGCGCAGTTCCTCGCCGGCATGGCCTTCAACAACGCGTCCCTGGGCTTCGTGCACGCCATGGCGCACCAGTTGGGCGGTTTCTACGATCTGCCCCACGGCGTGTGCAACGCGGTATTGCTGCCTCACGTACAAAGCTTCAATGCCAGCGTCAGCGCCAAGCGCCTGAGCGACGTCGGCCGCGCCCTGGGCGCCGATACCCAAGGCGCCAGTGACGAAGAGGGCGCCCAACTCGCCATCGCCGCCATCCGCAGCCTGGCCCACGACGTGGAAATCCCCGCCGGCCTGCGCGAACTGGGCGCCAAGTTGCAGGACATTCCCCTGCTGGCCACCAACGCACTTAAGGACGCCTGCGGGCTGACCAACCCACGCCGGGCCGATCAGCGTCAGATTGAGGAGATCTTTCGCAGCGCGTTTTGATCTGCCTTGCAACGGGCGACGCAGATCCACGCGCCGCCCGCTAATGCCACGCACAGAAGCGCCAGAGGCGATGCCTGCTGAGTGACCAGCAGGCTCGCCACGCCACCGATCATGGCCGCCATCAACTGATGGGTAAAACCACTCAAGGCCATGGCGTACGAGCCGCTAATGGGCGCCCCATCGTTGGCCAGTGACAGGCTGATGGGGTAGCTCATTGACTGGCCCAGAACGGCCACGCAATACGGCAGCCACAGCAGCACGGCAAGCCCACTCGCAAACACACTGCCCAGCAACATCACGGCGCTACCCAATAGCACCAGCGCAACCCCCCAACTCATCATGGTCAATCGCCCCGTGCGTGCCACGAAGCGATTGACCATCAAGGCGCCTGCCAGATACGCCCCGCTGATCGGCCAACCCAGCCAACCGTATTGCGCCGCGCTCCACTGAAAATGCCCCTGCAGGATTAGCGGAGCGCAAGTATTGAACGCGATGATCACCCCGTAACCCAAACCGCCGAGCAGCGCGGCATGCAAGAAGGGTGGGTGCCGCGCAATCGTGGCGTAAATGCGCCATGGGGGGAGCGAGGAATCGGCTTTCAATAATTTAGGAAACGTCACACGTTGCAAGACCATCATCAAGAGGGCTGAGCCGATGGCTAGGCCATAGAAAATTGCCTCCCAGCCAAACGCCAGTTGCACCCTAGATCCCGCAAACTGGCCGATGCCCAGTGCGATGACAAACGTCATCCCCAGCCACGACAACCCCTTGGCCAGAAGCGCGCCGCTGAAACTGTCCCGTACCAGAACCCTCGCCATCACCGATACACCGCCCGCGCCAAAGCCCTGAATCAGACGCAAGGTCAAAAACACTTCAACGTTGAACGCTGATGGAATGGTCGCGCTGGCCAACCCATACAGCGCGAGCGCCGCCAGCAGCACCGGCTTACGGCCAAACCGCTCACCCAGGCTGCCCCACAGCAACATCGGCAGCGCCATGCCTACCAAATACACCGCCAGCGCCAGAGCCACTCGATCCTCGGCGGCGGGCAGAGCAAGGGCGATGGCCGGAACCGCCGGCAAGTAGCTGCTGATGCCAACTTGGGCGAGGAAAGCGGCACTGCAGGCGAGCGCAAGGGTGGTGGTGCTTTTCAATGGCAAGCTTCCTTATTGTTGTTTGGCCGTGGAGCTACAGCGGGGACGCCACAAGCTGGTAGTGTATTTGTCTTCAGGATGCCGTTCATGGCGGGCCTTTGAAGGTAAACCTTATGAGAGTTCTGTTATTCGGCGCCACTGGCATGGTCGGCCAGGGCGTGTTGCGCGAGTGCCTGCTGGCGGCGGATGTGCAGGAGGTCGTCGCGGTTGGCCGTACGCCGCTGCCTCAGGTGCATGGCAAGCTGCATCAGGTGTTGCACGCCGATATGCTGGATTTCCAGCCGTTGGAAAATCTGTTGCAGGGCTTCGATGCGTGTTTCTTCTGCCTGGGTGTTTCTTCGGCGGGCGTGAGTGAAGCGCGCTACACCCATCTGACTTACGACCTGACCCTCGTCGCCGCCAGTACCCTGGCGCGGCTCAATCCGCAGATGACGTTTATCTACGTGTCCGGCGCCGGCACCGACAGTACCGAGATGGGCAAGTCGATGTGGGCGCGGGTCAAGGGCAAGACCGAGAATGCTCTGCTGCGCTTGCCGTTCAAGGCGGTCTACCTGTTCCGCCCCGGGGTCATTCAGCCGTTGCATGGCGTGCGTTCCAAAACGCCGCTGTATCAGGCGTTCTACAGGCTGTTCGGGCCGTTGCTTTCGCTGGTGCGTCGGATAAAACCCGAATGGGTAGTGAGCACCGAGTCGGTGGGGCGTGGGATGCTGGCGGCGGTACGCCATGGCGCGCCGCAGGCAGTGGTGGAACAGGCCCAGATCCAGCGTCTGGCCAGCGAGCGTGTGTGATGTTGCACAAGAGCCTGGTGCGGCGCCTGGACCTGATCACCCTGCAACTATTCGTCGCGGTGTTCGAAGAGGGCACGCTGACCCGCGCCGCCACCCGTGAAGCCATCGCAGTGTCCGCCGCCAGCAAACGCTTGATGGAATTGGAGCAGGTGCTCGGAGTCAGTCTGTTTGTGCGCCGGGCCAAAGGCATGGAGCTGACGGCAGCCGGCGAGACCCTGCTACACCATGCGCGCAGGATGCTGTTCAACGTCGAAAAAATGGGCCTGGAACTGGGCGAACACAGCCATGGCGTACGCGGTTATGTGCGGATGCTGGCCAATCTGTCCGCGATCATTCAGTTCTTGCCCGAAGACCTGCGGGATTTTTCCGAGCTGCACCCTGAAGTCAAAACCGATCTGGAAGAGCGCCCCAGCAACGGCGTAGTGCAGGGTGTACTGGACGGGGTGGCGGACCTGGGGATCTGCTCCTGCGACACCGACACCAAGGGCCTGCCCAGCGTGACCTATCGCCACGACAAACTGGTGGTGCTGATGCCGGCCGATCATCCGCTCGCGGCCCGGCCGGCCCTGGCGTTCGCCGACACCCTGGGCAGCGATCACATCGGCCTGCACGCCGCCAGCTCGATCAACATGCGCACCCATGCCGCCGCGCGCGAGGCTGGCCAGATGCTGCGCCTGCGCATTCATGTGCCGGGGTTCGATGCGATGTGTCGCATGGTCCAGGCCAAGATGGGCATCGGCATCCTGCCGCGCAAAGCCTATGAGCTGTTCGGTCGCCCGCTGGGCCTGCACGCCGTGGCGCTGACGGACGCCTGGTCGGACCGCAGTCTGATCCTGGTCGTACGCGATGAAACACAGTTGTCGCCTGTCAGCCGTTTACTGTTCGACTACCTGAGTCTCTCAGTGCCTTCCCTGGAGCGGCCTGACAGCCTGGTCCTACGGAAAAATCCCTGAGCGTTCGCGTTTAACGAACGCTCCTTGCCAACTGACGGTTGGATTTCTCCCGCGGCGGTCCTCTAGCCTTGGTCACTATTCCAAGAATAAGAGGGACTCCCGATGACGGCTCCACTAAGCGGAATCAAGGTGATCGAGATCGGCACGCTGATCGCAGCGCCGTTTGCCGCACGGCTGATGGCAGAATTTGGCGCCGATGTGATCAAGATCGAATCCATGGGGCAGGGCGATCCGCTTCGCAAATGGCGAAAGCTGCACGAGGGCACTTCGCTGTGGTGGTACCTGCAATCGCGCAACAAGAAGTCCCTGGCCCTGGACCTCAAGTCCAGTGAAGGCCTGGACCTGATCAAGCAACTGCTCGGCGATGCCGACGTCCTGATCGAAAACCTGCGCCCCGGCGGCCTGGAAAAACTCGGCCTGGGCTGGGAGGTGCTGCACGCGCTGAACCCTAAGCTGACCCTGGTGCGCATCTCCGGCTACGGCCAGACCGGACCGTACCGTGATCGTCCGGGTTTTGGTGCCATCGGCGAGGCCATGGGCGGCATTCGCTACACCACCGGCAACCCGGAATCGCCTCCGGCGCGGGTCGGGGTAAGCCTCGGCGATTCCCTGGCCTCGTTGCATGGAGTGATCGGCGCGTTGATGTCGTTGCTGCGGGTCAAGACCGGCCAGGGCGAGGGGCAGATCGTCGATGTGTCCCTGGCTGAAAGCGTGTTCAACGTGATGGAAAGCCTGGTGCCGGAATACGACATGCTCGGCCATGTGCGCGAGCGCAGCGGCGGTGCGTTGCCCGGCATCGCGCCATCCAATACCTACCCGACCGCCGACGGTGCCTACGTGGTGATCGCCGGCAACAGCGACCCGATCTACAGGCGTCTGATGCACGCCATCGGCCGCTCCGACCTGGCCGACGCGCCCGAACTTGCCCACAACGACGGCCGTGCCGCCCAAAGCGCCGTGCTGGACGCGGCCATCACCCACTGGACCAGCAGCCAGCCCATCGACCGCGTGCTCAGCGCCCTGGAGGCTGCCGAAGTGCCGGCCGGTCGCATTTATTCAGTGGCGGATATCGTCAGTGATCCGCACTACCAGGCCCGCGACATGCTGCTCGATGCCCAGTTGCCCGGCGGTGTGTCGGTGAAGATGCCAGGCATCGTGCCCAAGCTCTCGCAAACCCCCGGCGGCGTGAATTGGCAGGGGCCCGCGCTGGGTCAGCACACCGACGAAATCCTCGGCAACCTGGGCTTGGGTGGTCCTGATATCCAACGCTTGAGAGCTTCGGGGGTGGTGCAATGATCCAGCGTTATGACGACCCGTTGATCGTGCAGGAAGTGTCGCCGCGCGATGGCCTGCAGATCGAGCCGACCTGGGTCAAGACCGCCGATAAGATTGCCTTGATCGATCAGTTGTCCCTCGCCGGTTTTTCCCGCATCGAAGCCGGCTCGTTCGTGTCGCCCAAGGCCATCCCGGCGCTGCGCGACGGCGAGCAGGTGTTCCAGGGCATCGAACGTCGGCCGGGGGTGATCTACGTGGCGCTGATCCCCAACCTCAAGGGGGCTCAGCGTGCTATCGAATCCCGCGCCGACGAATTGAACCTGGTGATGTCCGCCAGCCAAACCCACAACCTGGCCAATATGCGCATGCGCTGCGAAGCGTCCTTGGCGGCGTTCGCCGATGTCGCGCGGTTCGCCGCCGAGCATCCGGTACGTCTCAACGGCAGCATCGCCACCACCTTTGGATGCCCGTTCGAAGGCAAGATCGACGAAGACCGGGTGCTGCAGATTGTCGAGGCATACCAGGCGCTGGGTATCCAGGGCATCAGCCTGGCCGACACCACCGGCATGGCCAACCCGCGTCAGGTGACGCGCCTGGTCAAACGCGTGTTGCAGCGGGTTTCTGCGCGGGATCTGACCCTGCATTTTCATAACACCCGCGGCCTGGGCCTGTGCAATGTGCTGGCGGCTTATGACGCCGGCGCGCGCCGCTTCGATGCGGCGCTCGGCGGCCTGGGCGGCTGCCCGTTTGCGCCGGGGGCGTCGGGCAATATCTGCACTGAAGATTTGGTCAACCTGTGTGATGAAGTGGGCATTCACACCGGTATCGACCTGCCGCACCTGTTGCAGTTGTCCCGGCGCTTGCCGGCGCTGCTGGGTCACGAATTGCCCGGCCAGGTGGTCAAGGCTGGGCGTAATTGCGACCTGCATCCACCACCGGCGTACACCGCCGCGTTGTGACGCTACACCAGACAACAAAAACAATCGGACGCCGTAGAGCGATCCGCTGGGAGAAAACAATGAGCACCAATACAGTAGAGACCGGCGCGCGCCCGGTCGGTGATGTCGATCCGGTCAAAGCGGTGGTTCACAAGGTTGCGTGGCGCCTGATGCCGCTGATCATGGTGTGCTATCTGTTCGCCTTTTTCGATCGCATCAATATCAGCTTCGCCAAGTTCCAGCTGCAGGCCGACCTGGGCCTGAGTAACACCGCCTACGGTCTGGGCGCAGGGCTGTTCGTGATCGGCTACGTGATCTTCGAAGTGCCGAGCAACATGATGCTGTACCGGGTCGGCGCGCGCCGCTGGATCGCGCGGATCATGGTGTCCTGGGGCCTGGCCACGGCGGCCATGGTGTTCGTCACGGCCGAGTGGCAGTTCTACGCCCTGCGCTTTCTGATCGGGGCGATGGAGGCCGGGTTTGCCCCTGGCGTGCTGTATTACCTGACCTTGTGGTTTCCCCAGGACTTCCGTGGGCGCATCACCTCGATGCTGTTTCTCGCCTCGGCCTTTTCCGGGCTGGTAGGCGCGCCGTTCTCCGGCCTGGTGCTGGAGCATATGGACGGCGTGCTGCAAATGCGCGGCTGGCACTGGCTGTTCCTGCTCGGCGGTCTGCCGTGCGTGGGGCTGGCGTGGATGGTACTCACCCAATTCAAGGACCGCATCGAGGACGCGCCCTGGCTCAGCGCCGAAGAGAAAACCCTGCTGGCCAGCCGCATCGCGGTGCACGAAGTGCACAAGAAAGGCTCGCTGCTGCAAGCCTTGCGGATTCCCGGGTTCCTGATGTTGGGACTGATTTACTTCCTGATCCAGGTGGCGTCCTACGGCCTCAACTTCTGGGCGCCGCAATTGATCCGCAGCGCGGGTATCGAAAGCGCGGTGGTGATCGGTCTGCTGACCGCCATTCCGTATATCTGCGGGGCTATCACCATGGTGGTGGTGGGGCGTTGGTCGGATGCCACCGGCGAGCGGCGCAAGTTCGTTAGCGGCTTAGTGGTCATGGGCGCGGTCGGGTTTTTCTGCGCGGGCATCTTCGATGATCAGCAGGTGTTTCTAATTATTGCGTTGGGCCTTTTGGGCGCCGGCATCATTGCCTCGATCCCGACGTTCTGGACCTTACCGCCCAAACTGCTGGCCGGTGCCGGGGCGGGCGCGGCGGGCGGGATTGCGCTGATCAACACGCTGGGGCAACTGGGTGGGATCGTCAGCCCGGTGATGGTGGGTCGCATCAAGGACATCACCGGCACCACCACGCCGGCGCTGTATGTGATCGGCGTGTGTGCGTTGATCGCCGCTGCGTTGCTGATGTGGGGCCTGCCGCAGAAAATGCGCACGTCCGACAAGCGCTGAGGCGGGTTCACGCGGACGCCAGCGCTTTGGCTGGCGCGCCGCCGAACTGAATCAACGCCACGCCCCCCATCAGCAACAACGCCCCGACCACCCGGGGCGTTGTCAGTTGACGCTCTGCCAGACCAAACAGGCCGAAGTGGTCGAGCATCAGCGAGGCCAGCATCTGCCCGGCCAACGCCAGCGCGACAAACCCCGACGCGCCCAATTTGGGCAGCAGCATCAGCGCCAGGGAAATAAAACACACACCAAAGGCACCACCGGCCCACATCCACAGGGGCGCCTGGGTGATAAAGGCCAGGCTCGGCAACGGCAGGCGCAGCGCCAACATCACCGGCAGCAGCACCACAATGCTCACCAGCAGCGAGGCCAGCGTGGCCCACAGCGGGTGGCCGAGGCCGCGCCCGAGGTTGGCGTTGATCGCGCTCTGAAATGGCACCACCGCGCCGGCGATCACGGCCAGCACTATCAGCCCAAGCCAATGAAAAGGGGTCATCTCGAATCTCCTGAATGGTTTCGCTGGACTCTAGGGTATTCGTCACGCAAATTTAAATTCCAAGTTCTTATGATGAGCATGCAGCTGATGAATGATCTGCGTCGCATCGACCTCAATCTGCTGGTGATCCTCGACGCGTTACTCACTGAGCAGCACGTCACCCGCGCCGCCGAGCGCCTGCACCTGAGCCAGCCGGCGGTCAGCCATGCGCTGGCGCGTTTGCGCGATGTACTGGATGACCCGTTGCTGGTGCGCCAAGGCGGCACACTGGTGCCCACGGCCCGGGCCCTTGAGCTGGCTACGCCGCTGGCTGAAGCCTTGGCACAGGTGCAGGCGCTGCTGGCACCGAATCAATTTGACCCGGCATCGGCCAAGCGCCGGTTTCGTGTGGCGATGTCGGACTACAGCGCGGCGATTTTCCTACCGAGCCTGGTGCGCACTTTGCGCCGCGAAGCGCCCGGTATCGACCTGCAAATCGTGCAAACCAGCCGCGAAGGCATGGTCGACGGCATACTCAACGGCGACCTCGACCTGGCCGCCGGTGTGTTCCCCGATATCCCTAGGGAACTGCGCACCACGGCGCTGTTCGATGAGCACTACACCTGCCTGATCGATCGCGACAGCCTACCGGACAACGCCACGCTCGACCTGCCCACTTACCTGGCACGCCCCCACGTGCTGCTGGAAATGCGCGGCAGCGGCACCCCGGAAATCGAGCGGGCGCTGAGGGCGATCCGCCAGCGCCGACACGTGGCGATCAGCCTGCCGCACTGGGGCGTGGCGCCACAGTTGATCCTGGGCACGGACCTGATCCTGACGGTGTCCGCCCGTGGCGTGCAGAACGTTGATCATCGGCAATTGCTCACTCTGCCACCGCCATTCGCTATTCCATCGTTTGCCTTCGAACTGGCCTGGCATGCGCGGCGGGGTGGGGATACGGGGCTGCAATGGCTGATTGGGCGTATACAAGCGGTGGTGGGTTGAGATCCGCTCGTTTCATAATCTGCGCTCGCACTGTTGGATCTTGCTCAAGCTATTGCGCCGAGGAAATATCATGCTTTCTGGCTTCAACCACCTGACTCTGGCCGTCACCGACGTGCCGCGCAGCGTCAATTTCTACCATGATGTGCTGGGGCTTCAGCTTGACGCCACGTGGGATAATGGCGCGTATTTATCATTGCCGGGGTTGTGGTTGTGCCTGTCCCTCGACAGCTCATGCGGGTCGGAGCCGGCTGCGGACTACACGCATTACGCGTTCTCGGCTGAGCCTCAGGGGTTCACCGCGCTGGTCGAGCGTCTGCGTACCGCCGGCGTGCAGGAATGGCGCGATAACCGCAGCGAGGGCGCCTCGTTCTATTTTCTCGACCCGGACGGCCATAAGCTCGAAGTCCACGTCGGCGATCTGGCGTCGCGCCTGCGAGCCTGTCGCACGCGGCCTTATACCGGCATGACGTTTTACCCGTAAGGCCGGAACGTGCAAAATCCTTGCACCCTTCACTGATCAGAGTCGCGCCATGACCCCTTCCTTGCTGCTCGCTGTGCTTGCTTCGGGTTTTATCTACGGGATTACCCCTGGCCCCGGTGTACTGGCCGTGTTCGGCATCGGTGCCGCCCGTGGTCGGCGGGCCGGGGCGGGTTTTTTGTGCGGGCATTTGCTGGGGGACGTGGTGTGGTGCAGCACTGCGTTGATTGCCATCGTCGGTGCGCGGGAGGTGGGCAGCAGCGCGTTCGATGTGCTGGGCGTGCTCAGCGGTGCGTATTTGTTCTGGCTGGGCTGGCGCGCGATACGCACCCAGCGTCGCAGCAGCGATGCTCCCGAGGGCGCGGCGCGGCATCCGTTCTGGCACGGCATTCTGTTCGGCTTGACCAACCCCAAGGCCTACCCGGTGGCGGTGGCCACCTTTACTGCGTTGTTGTCCAGCCGTGCCGAGCTGCTGACCTGGTCGATGCTGCCGTGGTTGATCGTGTTGAGTTTTATCGGCGGGTTGCTGGCTTATGGGATTCTGGTCGGCGTGGTCGGCGCTCAGCGGGTGCGCACCCTGTACCAGCGCCATGAAATCCTTATCACCCGTCTCTGTGGCGTGATGTTTATCGGCTTCGCCATTAACGCCCTGGCCCATGCTTTGCCCGGCTTGTTTAGCAGCAAAGCGGCCTGACGAGCCGATGACCGTTCGTCGCACTGGTAAGTTTTTTCTAAACCTTTACTCCTGTGAAAATTCGAATTCAGGGCAGGGCCTGTGCCCCGCCCTAATTTTTGCTCTGGAGGAACCCATCATGAGCCGCATGGCTATCCGGTTACGCACCGCCAGTTTCGCGATGCTGCTGGGCCTCGGCGCCAGCAGTGCTTTCGCCCAGTCGCCTGGCGAATTCATCGAGAAGGCGTCGGCCAAGGGCATGGCCGATATCGAAACCAGTCGCATGGCCCACGCGAAAACCTCGTCCCAGGAAATCAAGGACTACACCATCGAAGTCATCAACGAGCGCACCCTGGCCAATCAGCATCTGGCGGCGATTGCCAAGAAGCTCGATCTGCCTGTGGCCCCGCGCGAACAGATCGTGGATAAAGCCGAGACCTTGATGCCCGAACTCAAGGACGGCGACTCTTTCGATGCCGCCTACACGGCCCAGCAGGTCAAGGAGAACGAAGAGGCCATCGCGCTGTTCAAGCAAGAAGGTGCCGCCTCGGATGTACCGGAAATAAAAGCGCTGGTGGATGAAACGTTGCCACGCTTGGAAGAGCGTCTGCAAAAGGCCCGCGCGCTGGCCTCGACCTATGGCAAAGGTCATCAAGGCGATGGTTGAACCCTACGCCTGAACCGAAAAACGGCGGCTGCATCACATCCAGCCGCCGTTTTTTTATGCCTGATTCAGGTCGGTTTTACTCGGCGCCGCATCGTCGGCGGCATGCCCGCAGCTGCTGTTGAGATTCATCGAGGCCGTTTTGCCGATGCTGCGGTATTCCTGGCGCAGTTTTTCCAGTTCCTTGCGGTCAAGGCCATCCAGGCTCAGTACGGCATTCTGCGCGTCCTTGGTCACCCGCAGCAGTTCGTCAATCTTGATATGCAGGATGTCGTTATCGCGGTTTTGCGTGTTCTGAATCAGGAACACCATCAGGAACGTGATGATGGTGGTCGATGTGTTGATGATCAGTTGCCAGGTGTCGTTGTAATGAAAATACGGCCCGCTCAGGCTCCATAGGCCGATCAACGCGACTGCCGCGTAGAACGTGCGCGCGCTGCCCGCCCAGCGAGACAGAGATTGGGAGACTGCAGAGAATTTCATGACCGGGTTCCTTAAAAAATACAGGTGATGAAATTCTGACCGCAGTCGCGCTCTAAAATTTATTTTTACAATTTTGCGTTGTTATGCCTGCTGCATCGGCGCTTCAGTGCCGATACCTGCGCCTATTTCACCGCGCAAAAATCAAGCCCGTTTAACGTTCTTTCTGAAGGCTACAGCGAGTGGCAGCTCGGTGTATCGAAAGTTGGGGTTCGAACCGTTATACAACTGCAAGGCTTTTGTCCGCGGGCCCATCTTGCCCGCCTGATCAGAAGCCCATTGTTGTCTGGCTGCGATCCTCAAGGGCCAACAGATACTGCTTGGCCTCCAACCCGCCGGCAAACCCGGTCAAACCGCCTGACGCACCGATGACGCGATGGCAGGGGGCGATGATCGAAATGGGGTTCCGACCATTGGCCGCGCCCACGGCGCGTACCGCGCTTGGGTTGCCGATTTGCTGGGCGATCTGGCTGTAGCTGCGGGTTTCGCCGAAAGGGATGGTCAACAGCGCTCGCCACACCTGCTTCTGGAAGTCGGTGCCGGTGAACTCCAGTTCCAGCTCGAACCTATCGCGCCGGCCCGCGAAGTACTCCATCAACTGGCGCTCGGTTTCCAACAGCACCGGGTTGTCGTCAGCAGCGCGTAACTCGCCGAGTCGAACCCGATTGGCGCGTTCGGTTTCCCACAAAATGGCACTGAGCTTGTCGTGGCGGGCCACCAGGGTGAGCTGGCCGACGGGGGAGGGCATGAGCATGTAGTCGTAGGACATAGGCGAACTCCTGGGAGGGCGACAGTTTAACGGCGCATCCCAACACTAGCGCCAGCAGACTAAGCGGGCACTACGTTTCTTGCGCTCGAATTTTGCGCCCCTCTAGAAATTCCAATACACCCAGCTGGAGTAATAGGGGGCTACGTACCACCAGGCGATCAGAAACGGCACCTTCACTATCGTCGGTTGCCCTACCGCAAACAGCGAAAGGGTATTAAGCACAGTGACGACCAGCGCAAACAGGCTGACGCGCCGGCTGGCGTGGCGCTTGGCAAATCGTACGCCGTACACCGACCCAGCAAGGGAGGCCAACACCAGTAGCAACCCAAACGGCACCGGCAACCTCAGGAACGAAACCAGCAGGGGCAGCACCACCACCCAGCCCACCACCTGATGCAGGGTGGGCTTGGGCGTGGTTTGTGGGTATTCAGGCATGGCGGTCATCTTGCTTCCGGGGGCAGGGGTCGCATCATCCTTACCGGAATCTTTCAGCGCATCCAGATTTTTCCGAACGTGATTTACCGCTGCTAAAAGGTCGCCTCCAGGGAAAACGGCACGCGCAACGCTTCGATGGGCCCATCGCGTACCCCGCACATTTCGTCATGGGCGCACTGTTGCACCAGCACGCAGGGGAAGGGTGCCACGCCTTGCAGCAGGTCGCGCAAGTGTGTGGTGGAGCGGATACGCAAAGGCTGGCCGTCCTCGCCCAACAACGTCATCTCGCCGTGAACCAGCCTGATGCGTGCCACATAGAAACCGCCCTCCAGCGACAGCAATTCCAGTTCGCGGACTTCGCCTTTTGCAGCCACATCCGACAGCATTTGCATATTCATCATTCATCCCCACGCCTGTCAGGCAGGCTGAAAAACCCGTTTATTGGCGACGGAAAAACAGCGTGACCTGGCCCCATTCCACGCCGAACTTGGACATGCTGGAGCGGTTGATCAGGGTGTCTTCGTCCATCAGGTACATCCAGTCGTCGAAGCTGACTTCGTACACCGAACCGTCCACCGGCAAGTTGAGCCGATAGCGCCAGCGCAACGCGTTGCCCGCCACCTCACCGATCGCCTCGCCGACCACATCGCCGGCGCGCCCACGCCAGCGCCCGGGGCCGTCCGGGGTAAGTGTCCATACGCGACGCTGGCGGGTGCCATCGCTGTACACGAAACGCTCGTCGAGAATCAGCTGGTTGCCCTCGCGCCGGCTCTCGATCTGCACTTCAAAGCGCTTGGCTACCTCGCCGGAACGCTTCTCGAAAATGCCCCAGGCCTTGACCGGCTTGCTGAAAAAACGCTCCAGATCCAGCTTGGGTTGCTGATCGGCATAGTGATCCACCCCCACGCCCGTGCAACTGCACAGACTTGCGACCAGCAATAGAGAAACCAGTAGACGCACCATGGCGGGGCTCCGTGATCGTGCGAGGCGAAGTGCCCCTATCGCCATTGATACTTGTACAAAATAATTGATTTGTACAGGTTTACGCTGCGTCGTGATGCGCAAAGGTCGCAAGATCGGGTGGTATCACTGAATTTCGCCCATAAAAAAACCGGCCACCAAGGGCCGGTTTTCTTATGTGCGCCCAGCATGGG
>NZ_JAEILC010000148.1:0-37747 GCF_016307435.1 Pseudomonas sp. S4_EA_1b
ATACTGTACATGCATACAGTTGTGACCTACAGTCCATCCCAGGTGACCGGATGTCACCTGACCTTCAGTTTTTAACTATGGATGGATAAAAAATGAAATCGAAAAAAGCCTTTATGCTCGGCGCGGCCATGGCTGCCTCCTGCTTTGTTTCGGCCTTTGCGCTGGCCGAACCAACCCTTCCGAAACTCAGCGCGGATACGCTCAAGCAAGCCGTAGAGAAAGCCCTGAGCCCCGGAGGTACGCTCAAAGCGTTGCCGGTTTCGGATGCGCTGAAACAGAAAATTACGGCGGCCAAGGCTGATAAGTCCAAGATGGCGGCGAGCAAGGCGGCCCCCAGCAACAGGGCGGTCGACACGTTGGTGGAGGAGTTGAAAAAGCCTGAACAGGCTCAAAGTGCAGGAGCTGCTATTGCGGCGTTCACCCCCCTGTTTCCCACTCTCGACATCAACACGCTTTACACCCTCACTGGGGTGGAGACCGGCGCGCAAATCGCCTACCACTTCAATCTGCCGAAAAACGCGCGAATCCAGGTCCAGCTGTTGAACCAAAGCTCGGGGACCGACATGTCGCTCACCCTGTTCCATGATGACGGCCAGGGTAACCTGACCCCTTTGGGCACGTCCGACAATGGTGACAACGCTGATGAATACCTCAATGGTGTGCTGCCGGCCGGCGACTACTATTGGTTCATGGTGGCCAATACCGCGAGCAGTGGGCAGTTCAGTTTCGGTGTGGCGGTGGATAGCAATATCGATGCCTTTGAGCCCAACGACACCCCGTCAACCGCCTTCGCACTGCCGGATGCGTTGAACCAGGTGACGGGTAACCTCGACAGCGTCAGCGACGTCGATTACTTCGATTTCACCTCGCTGCGTGGCCAAGGTGTTGGCATTTACCTTACCGAGGAGCAGGAGGGAACACGTAACCAGTGGATCTTCGAGCGGTTTGATGGCAGCACGTGGGTGGTGATCCAGCCGGAAAACACCACGACCTATTCGAACTTGACTCCGGGTTACACCGTCAAGGCGCGCGTGCGGGCCAACCCAGCAGTAGCGCTGAACCCCCAGGCGAAATATAAGTTGACCATGGGTTCGCTGCCGCGCTTGAACCAGCATAACGTGTATGGCGACAACGTGGTGCGCATACCAAGTTCGATCGCTCAGCTGGCAACGCAGGCGGCCCGTAGTTTGAGTTGGAGCACCCAATGGTCAGACACCACGGGTGAACCACTGCGCGGCGTCACACCGGTTCTCAAGCTCGACAAGCACTTCAGTGGCCCCTACAACTGGGTCAACTACGAGGCTAAGACCGGCATCACCGGGGCCGCCTCGGGCAATGTCAACTTGGGCACCTGCTCCGGTGATTACCGCGTGGTCTATCCGGACAGTGCGTCTGGCCAGACGTATAACTGGGAGACCTGGTTCAACGAGGGTGGCTGGCGCATCGAACTCAAGGAGTTTCCGGGTGTAGGTGTAGGAGGCAACATTGTGCAGACCGTCAGCTTCGGTCATATCTGCAGTCAGAGAATCGTGCGCTGATCGATTCGCCTGATTGCTGCTGGGGGCAGTCCATGGGGGCTGCCCCCTTTTTTGCGTGTAACGAACGCCAACTGCGAGGTGGGGAACAGGATGCTCATCAGTGGCGACAGGAGGCTGCGCAAAAAACACACGCAGGTCAGGCTGTGAGATTCAAGTCAGCGGATCCCAACGCTGTGACCAATCCCCTTCGGCCTTGACCACCCCGCGCAACAGTTCCAGCGCCTGCTGCAACACCGCCGAATCCCGCGCCCGTGCGTACACCAGGTACGTCGGAAAGCTGAATTCGGGCGCTTTGGCTACGCGCCGCATCACGCCGCTGTCCAGGTAGCTTTGCACCACTCGCGTGCGGAAGTACCCGGCGCCGCCGTTCTCCAGGATGTATTGCAGTGCCAGCGGGCCGAGGTTGAAACTCACGGCGGCGCGGGCCCGGTCGGGCAGGGCGGCGTCATGCTGCTGGCGAAACCCCGGGCCCCAATCGATATAGACGTAGGGCTCGGGCTTGCTCGCCAATTGCACCAGGATCAGTTTTTCCTCCAACACCTGCTCCACCTGCAACCCCGGCCAGTAGTGCGGCTGGAACACCAGCGCGGCGTCGAGCACGCCCAGTTCCAGCTGACGCAACAGATAGTCGCCCTCGCGGATTTCCGTACGCAGGGCATGACCGGGGATGTGTTCGCGCAGGGCTTGGGCCCAGCCGAGCATCAGCGGGTTGCACAGGCTCACCTCGCCGCCGATATGCAGCACATTGCGATAGCCATCGGGCAACGGCAGGTCGCGGCGCGCGGCTTCCCAGGTTTGCAGCAATTGATTGGCGTACACCACAAACGCCTCGCCATCGGCGGTCAGTCGTGCCCCGGCCCGGTTGCGCACGAACAGCGTGCAGCCCAGCTGGTTCTCCAGGTTTTTCACGCGGGCGGTGATGGCGGTCTGGGTAACGTGCAGTTTCTCTGCCGCCGCGGCCAGGCTGCCGCAGCGTGTGATTTCGAGGAAGGTGCGTGCCAGTTCGATGTCCATGAAGCCCCCGCGAATGAATGGGAGGCATTGTAGAGGGGATGCCATAGGATGGGGGAATCGGGATACACGCCGGACGGAAATGTATGGGGTGTCACTCAGGAAAAGCGCCTGCCAACCCGCTGTTGGCAGACCTAGAGTCGACGGCGACGGTGGGAATACCTCCCCCGTTATTTTGTCATCTCACTGATTGAGAGCCTCGGAGACACGCTATGACGAACTCACCCACAATTACCATTTCACCCTATGCCAGCGCGACCGTCACTCAGTTGGATCGCGTACTGCACGCCGATCAACGCGGCGGCGGGCGCGAGATCAATGGCAAGCCTTCCTACAGCATCCAGCAGGCGGCCGATGAGATAACCCGTGACAATTTGCGTTGGCCTGATCTTAACGGTGATGGAAAAACGGACATCGCCTATCGTTTTCTGACAACGGCGGGGCAGTCATTCCGCCAGCTGGGGCTCACGCAGTTCAGCGAATTCAATCAAGCGCAAAAGGAATCGGCACTCAGGGCCATGGAGCACTGGTCGGATGTCGCCAATCTGAGTTTCACCCAGGCCAGCCCGGGGACGCAGGAGGATGGCAACATCAGTTTCGGCAACTTCGCCCTGGACCCCCAAGGTCGCAACGCGTTCGCGAGCCTTCCACCTTCCGAAGGAGCCCGCCAATTCATGGCATCACGTCCCCGCGCTCAAATAAACGTGCCGGTCGCCGAGGTTTGGCTCAACGGCACGGAAGACGCTCATACCGCACCGAGCCACAACAACGAAGGCCACAAAACCCTTGCCCACGAGGTCGGGCACGCCCTTGGGCTAGGGCATCCGTTCAGAAGCCATCCCGCTGGTGCGAGTTACAACACGGCCACATACGCGGAGGACACCGGCGGACACAGCGTTATGAGCTATTGGAGCGAACACCACTCCGGGCAATCATTTCACAAAAACGGCATGCACCATTCGCCTTCAACGCCGATGGTCGATGACATCGCGGCGATGCAAAAACTATACGGGGTCAATCATCAAACCCGTACGGGCGATACCACCTATGGGTTTAATTCCAATGCCGACCGCGAGGCCTATCACCTGCACTCGAACGCTGACGCACCAGTATTCACGGTGTGGGACGGTGGTGGCACGGACACCCTGGATTTTTCCGGCTTTAGCCAAAACCAGGTCATCAATCTCAATGAAGGTACACCCTCGGATATTGGAGGGATGCGAAAAAATGTGTTCATCGCCAAAGGCACCACAATAGAAAACGCTAAAGGCGGAGCCGGCGACGACATATTGATTGGCAACGCGGCACAGAACGAATTGTCCGGTGGTGGTGGCAAGAACACTTACGTCTTTTTAACCCCTGAGCAATCGACACCGCAGGCGCCTGATCGAATCACGGACTTTGTGTCGGGTAGGGACAAGATCGATATTTCCAATCTCCGTGCGACCGGGCCCGAGAGTACTTATATCGATGAAAGTAACTATTCTCCGATCGAGGAATTGCGGAACGGGTTAAATTCCACAAGGCCACGGCGCGACATTGCGCAAAAACCGGTCGAATTAGTTTCCAAGTTCAGCGGTGAAGGGCGGCAAGTCATGCTGACGTACGACGAAAATGCCCGTCAGGAAGTATTGCAGATTGATCTGGATGGCGATCGGCGTGCCGACTTTATGCTCAAAATTGACAGCGAGCAGATGTTGAGTTGGGGCGATTTCGTGAAATAAATCCTGAAGGTGCGGCGGTAGCCCTTCGATCGGCTACCGCTCGCTTAAGCACCGCTCATGCGTAGCATGGGTGCGATTTATCGTATTAATGCGGATAAATAGCACTTAATAACGATCCGACCGGAGCGTCAATGCGGGAGGTCGTTTTCGGCGGCAAAGGGTCGCAAACGGTGCGCTATTGCCAGTCGCCTATATCCAGGCAGCGCGTGAAGGGTGGCGGCTGCTTGCCGTAGGCCAGAAAGTCGCCGATCCAACGGGTGATGCAAGCGCCGGCATCCGCCTTTGCCGGCTCCTTGAGGCGCAGTTGTTCGACTTGCAGCGTGCCGCTGTCGTCGGGGTCGGCGTTGACCAGCACCATGCGCGCCACGCGTTCGGGGAACAGCGCGCTGTAGCGATTGCCCAGTCGCGTGGCTTCGGCGTTGCCCAGGTAATGCAGTTGGGCATCGCCGAGTTGGGCGCGTACGTATTCCATGTCGCGGGCGGCGTATTCGACGTCGTTGGGCTGGCGGATAGTGCGCGCGCTGAGTTCGATCACGTCATAGCGATCGAGCAGCGTGCGATAGGCCGGGGTGGTGTGGGTATTCCAGCGGCTGGCCAGTTGAATGGCGAAGGTACCGCTGCTGTTCTTGCGCGCCGGTTCGCCGGCTTGGGTGAAGATCACGCCCTGACGGCTCAACGGCTCGCGGGCGCCAACACGGGTGACGGTCAGGCGCAGGATGCCCTGGCGGGGCGCTGCGTAGTTACGCGGTACCGATACGGTGCCGCACTGGGTGCGTTCCAGTACGTTGGGGTCGAGGCGTTCGTTAGCGGGCAGGGGGCAGTCCAGCAACCAATCGATGGCGGTCGGTTTGATCAACGGCTCGGCAAAGGCAAGGCCTGCCAGCAGCCAGAGGCAGCCGCAGGCCAAGTGTTTTACGACGGTCATCGAGAGGTCCAGGGCAGCTGTATGACAGCGGCTTTTTTACCAAGGACCTCGGGGTTGAGAATGTAGGGTGAAAAGACGGCTCATGTAAGAAAGCGGAGTTTTGTTTATCGGATTTCAGAGGTCCAGCCGCCACCCAACGCTTTGTAGAGCGCGATGCTGGCTTGCAGGCGTGACAGTCGCAGTTGCACGTTCAGGTCCTGAGCGGCGAACAAGGTGCGCTGGGTTTCAAGCACCGTCAGCCAGTCGGCGGCCCCAGCCTGGTAGCGCTGTTGGGCGATCTGGAATGCGGTCTGCGCCTGGCGCAGTTCTTCGTCCTGCCATTGGCGCTGCTGGTCGAGGCGGGTGATGCTGCTGAGGGCTTTTTCCACGTCGGCAAAGCCGTTGATGATCGCGCCGCGGTAGGTTTGCAACAGTTCATCCTGGCGCGCGCGGGCCTTGTCCCGTTCAGCGCTTAAACGGCCGTTGTTGAAGATCGGTGCCACCAGCCCGGCGGTTAGCGTGTAATAAGGGCTGCGTAGCACATCGACGGCCTTGTAGGCGTCGGAGCCCAAGGTGGCGCCGAGGGTCACGGCGGGCAGCAGGGCGGCGCGGGCCACCGTCACGTCCGCCTGCGCCGCCGCCAGTTGGGCTTCGGCCTTGGCGATGTCCGGGCGGCGGCTGAGCAATTGGCTGGGCAGGCCGGTGCCAATGACGGGCCAGGTCAGATTCTGGAAGGGCTCGGCGCCCAGGTCCAGGGCCTGCACGGGTTGGCCGAGAAGGGCGGCGAGGGTGATGCGCGACTCTTCGGCCTGTTGCGCGATCAATGGCAACTGGCGCTGCTGGCCGGCCACCAGGCTTTTTTGTTGGGCCAACTCCAACGCGGTGGCCGAGCCGGCGTCATAGCGGGTTTGCACCAGGGCGAGCACATCCCGCGCATTGGCCAGGTTCAACTCGGCGATCTGCCGGCGCTGCGCGGCGGCGAGGGTTTGCGCATAGCGGTCGGCGACGTTGCTGAGCAGGGTCAGTTCCACGGTGGCCTGGTCGAATTCGCTGGCCCGCAGGCTGTGCAGGGCGCTGTCGCGGGCGGCAGCGCGAGCGCCCCAGAAATCCACTTCGTAGCTGGCGGTCAGGTTGGCGCCGAAGTTGTTGACCGTGTCGTCACTATCGCTGGCGTCGAGGTCCGGGCCGCCGGGGCCGCGCAGCAGCTTCTGATGGCTGGTGGTGAGGTTGGCCTTCACCTCCGGCAGCAACGGCGCGCCGGCAATCACCGCGCTGGCCTGAGCCTGGCGCACCCGCGCCACCGCTGCGGCCACATCGAAACTGTCGCGCCGCGCCTGTCCGATCAAACGATTGAGCGGCGCACTGCCGAACTGTGTCCACCACTGGGTGTTCACGTTCTGGGCGGCCTCGCGTTCGGCGTACTGCCAGGCGGCCGGCGGCGCGATGCGGCTGTCGACGCTGGGCGGTTGGCCGGCGCAGGCATTGAGCAGCAGGCACAGGCTGAGCACGCACAGGTGCGATGGGATACAGGGTTTATTCACTGGTCAATGCCTTAACCGGATCGAGCCGGGCAGCTTTACGGGCCGGCATAAAGCCGAATACGACGCCGGTGACCAACGCACAGCCAAACGCGCCAAGCACCGCCACCAGGGAAAACTGCACTGCCACCTTGGCCAGCGTCAGCACGCCGCCCACCAGCAAGGCCAGAGCGATGCCGCACAGGCCGCCGACCACCGAGAGCATCACCGCCTCGGTGAGGAACTGGCGCAGGATGTCGCGCTGGCGTGCGCCGGTGGCCATGCGGATACCGATTTCGCGGGTACGCTCGCGCACCGTCATCAGCATGATGTTCATCACACCGATACCGCCCACCAGCAGGGAAATCGCCGCAATCGAACCGAGCATCAGCGACAGGGTGTTCTGGGTGCGCGCCTCGGCCTGGATCATCGCGGCGTTGTTGGTCAGCTCGTAGTCGCGCTTGCCGTGGTGCAGGCGCTGCATCAACTGGTCGATGGCCTGTTCGGCCTCATGCACCTTGCGTGCATCGGCGGCGGCGATCACCACATACTCGGGGTTGTAGCTGCCGAACAGGCGCACGCTGGCGGCGGTGTAGGGAATGGCGATGCGGTCGTCGCTGTCTTTATTGCCGGAGCTGGCGCCTTTTTCCGCCAGCACGCCGATGACCTGGAACGGCACGTTCTCGATCAGGATGTATTGGCCGATCGGGTCGACCAGGCCCTTGAACAACTTCTCGCGCACCCGATGACCGATCACCGCCACCGTGGCCCCGGCGCGCTCGTCGGCCGCCGTGAAGTAACTGCCCTCGACCACCGGCCAGTTGAAAATGTCGGGGAAATTGGTGTCGTTGCCGCCCACGTACGCCATGTAGTCGACGTTGCCGTAACGCACCCCGGCTTCGCTGCCGTTGACTGGCATGATGCGCTGCACCTGAGGCAGCGCCGCCAGCGCTGCGACGTCGGCCAAACTGACGATGCCCAGCGGCGTGCGTGGGTTGGGTGAGGCGCCGCTGAGGTAGAGGATGTTTGAACCGAACGCACCCATCTGCGCCATGACCTGGCGCTTGCTGCCTTCGCCCACGGCCAGCATCACCACCACCGACGCCACGCCGATGATGATGCCGAGCAACGTCAGCGCGGTGCGGAAGCGGTTGATCCACATCACACGCCAGGCCGCCTGGACAGCGTCCACCAGTTCGGCTTTCCAGGCGCCATTGTGTTCGGCGCCGTCCGCCAGACGCTGACGCAGGTCAACCGCTTGCAGGGCGCCGGGGGTAGCGGCGGGCGCGGTGTCGTGGGCGGATGCCGAATCGCTGATGATCAGGCCATCGCGAATCTCGATGATGCGGTTGGCGCGCGCCGCGACTTCGCGGTCGTGAGTGATCAGGATCACCACATGGCCCTGGCTGGCCAGCTCGTCGAGCAGGCTCATTACCTCGGCGCCGCTGTGGCTGTCGAGGGCGCCGGTGGGTTCGTCGGCGAGGATGATGTGCCCGCCGTTCATCAACGCGCGAGCGATGGACACCCGCTGCTGCTGGCCACCGGAGAGCTGGTGCGGGCGGTTGCCGGTCCGTTCGGCCAGGCCCAGGCGGGTGAGCAGGGCGCTGGCCCGTGCATGCCGTTCGGCGGCGCTGATTCCGGCGTAGATCGCCGGCATTTCCACGTTTTCCTGGGCCGAACCGGACGGGATCAGGTGATAACCCTGGAACACAAAACCGAACGCTTCACGGCGCAGCCAGGCCAGGGCGTCGCTGTCCAGGTGCGCGACGTTCTCCCCGGCGAACAGGTACTCGCCACTGCTGGGGCGGTCGAGGCAACCGAGGATATTCATCAAGGTGGATTTGCCCGAGCCGGATGCGCCTACAATCGCCACGAATTCGCCGGCGTGAATCGCCAGGTCGATACCGCGCAATACGTCAACTTGAGGGCTGTCGCCGCCGCCGTAGGTTTTGCGGATGTGCCTGAGTTCGATCAGCGGCGTACTCACCTCAACCCCCATGGCCGTCGCCCGGGCCGATCAACAGGTGGTCGCCTTCGTTCAAACCGTCGAGCACCTGCACCCGCAAGCGGTCGCTGAGGCCCAGGCGCACCTCGCGCTGTTCGATGCTGCCGTTGGGCATCACCACGCGGGCGATCTGTTTGTCGGTGTTGCCGTTGCCGAGCAGGGCGGCGACCGGGGCGGTGAGGGTGTCCTTGGCCTGGCCGGCGACGAAGAACACCTGAGTGGTCATCTCAGCCATCAGTGCGTTGTCGGTGTTATCCACGTCCAGCAGCACGGTGTACAGCACCACGCGGCCGGTGCCGCTTTTATTGGAACTGGTGGGGCTGCCGCTGCCCTGGGTTTCGTTCAACGGCTTGGGCGGGATCGGCAGGATCTGCCGCACAGTGCTGCTCCAGCGCCGGTTGCCGCCGCTCAGGGTGGTGAAATAGGCGCTCATGCCGGGTTTGACGTGGCCGATATCGGCCTCCGACACCTCGGCCCATACGGTCATCGGCGACAACTTGGCGATGCGCAGGATCAGCGGCGTCTGCTGTTGAGCGTTGAGGGTCTGGCCGACGCGGGCGTCCACCGCCACCACGGTGCCGCTCATTGGCGCATAAATACGTGTGTAGCCAAGCTCCGCTTCATCGCTGCGCAGGCTGGCCTGGGCCTGGCGGATCTGGGCCTGGAACATGTCGACCCGGGCCTGGGTCGCGCTCAGCTCGGCCTTGGCGGTTTGTACGTCTTCTTCACGGGTGGCGTTGCCGCTGGCCAGGCGCTGCTGGCGTTGGTACTTCTGGCGCGCCAACTCGTGCTGGGCTTTCTGTTCCTGCAATTGCGCCTTAAGGTTTTCGATGGCGTAGCGGCTGGCGTCGAGCTTGGCCTGTTGGGTGGATGGGTCGATTTCCACCAGCAATTGGCCTTCCTTGACCTGATCGCCCGCCTCGACATGGATCTTGCGGATTTGCCCGGACGCCTGGGCGCCCACGTCCACATAGCGGCGCGGTTGCAGGGTACCGAGGGCGGTCACGCTGTTTTCGATATTGCCGCGGGTCACGGTGACGGTGGTCAGGTCGTCGCGGCCCGAGGGCAGTACCTGCCACGCGGCGACGGCGATCAGCGGTAACAGGCACGCCACAACAAGCAAGGCGCGTCGGGCGGGGCGGGGGCGTTTCATGGATGGATTCCAGCCAGGAGAGTTCAGGGCGCGGTTGCGCAGAGCTGACAGTTAAACGAGATAAGGGCGCTGGAATTTAAGCACTTACATAGGCCGTTGCAGCTCTTTTGCATAAAAAAACGGCTGGCGTTACAAGTCTTCTTTAAAAGTAGATGAGAATTACTATAAATTGCACCCACCCAAACTGCCATTATCGAATGGCACCCTTCTGCAGGCCCGATAACGCTCGCGCCTGCAGCGTTTTTTCAAGATGGTCGGGAGTCGTGTTGGAAAACTACTATCGCGAGCTGGTGTGTTTCCTGAACGCCAAGCTGGGCAACCGTCAGGTGGCCGAAGATGTGGTGCATGACGCTTATGTGCGGGTACTGGAACGCTCCAGCGATACCCCCATCGAGCAACCCCGCGCCTTTTTGTACCGCACGGCGTTGAACCTTGTGATCGACGGCCATCGGCGCAATGCCTTGCGCCAGGTCGAGCCGCTGGAGGTGTTGGACAGCGAAGAGCGCTTCGCCGCCGGCACGCCCCACGCCAGCCACGATCAGGCCCAGCGCCTGGAACTGCTTGAGCGCGCTCTGGCCGAACTGCCGGCGGTCTGCCGCGAGAGTTTCCTGTTGCGCAAGCTGGACGGCCTGAGCCATCTGCAAATCGCCGAACGCCTGAGCATCTCCCGCGCTCTGGTGGAAAAAAACATCGTCAATGCCATGAAACACTGCCGCGTGCGGATGCGCGAGTGGGATGCGCACTGAGGGTCGACGGCTTAAATTTTTTTTCACTGTCCTCGTTTCCTATCAACACACGACCTGTTGTGCAGGTCTTGAAGGTATTCCCGCCCCACCGCCACGGGGCTTATCCAGAGGACACTGGAATGACACAGGCAATTGCTTCGCCCGCGGTTCACGACCTGATCGGCATCGGTTTCGGCCCGTCGAACCTGGCACTGGCCATCGCCCTGCAAGAGCGCGAGAAGGCGCAGGGCAAACTGGACGTGCTGTTTCTGGACAAACAGGCCGACTATCGCTGGCACGGCAATACCCTGGTGACCCAGAGCGAATTGCAGATTTCCTTCCTCAAGGACCTGGTGACCCTGCGCAACCCCACCAGCCCGTACTCCTTCGTCAACTACCTCAAGGCCCACGGCCGTCTGGTGGACTTTATCAACCTCGGCACCTTCTATCCGTGCCGCATGGAGTTCAACGACTACCTGCGCTGGGTCGCCGGGCACTTCCAGAGCCAGGCCCGCTACGGCGAGGAAGTGCTGGCCATCGAACCGATCCTGCATCAGCAGCAGGTCGAGGCTTTGCGGGTGATCTCCCGCGATGCGCTGGGCGAGCAGCATGTGCGCACTACCCGTTCGGTGGTGGTCAGCGCTGGCGGCACGCCGCGCATTCCCGATACCTTCAAGGCGTTCAAGAACGACCACCGCGTGTTCCACCACTCCCAGTACCTGGAGCGCATGGCCAACCAGCCGTGTGTTGAGGGCAAGCCGATGCGCATCGCGATCATCGGCGGCGGCCAGAGCGCGGCCGAAGCCTTTATCGACCTCAACGACAGCTTCCCCTCGGTGCAGGTGGACATGATCCTGCGCGGTTCGGCGCTCAAGCCGGCCGATGACAGCCCGTTCGTCAACGAAGTGTTCTCGCCGGCGTTCACCGACCTGGTGTTCCAGCAAGTCGGCGCCGAGCGAGAGCGGTTGGTGGCGGAGTATCAGAACACCAACTATTCGGTGGTGGACCTGGACCTGATCGAGCGCATCTACGGCATTTTCTATCGCCAGAAAGTCTCCGGCATCGCGCGCCAGGCGTTCCGCACCATGACCGTGGTGGAGAAGGTCACTCCCGGCGCGCTGGGCATCGAACTGGCTCTGCGCAACAACGCCACGGGTGAAACGACCGTGCATCACTACGACGCGGTCATCCTCGCCACCGGTTATGAGCGCCAGATGCACCGCGAACTGCTCGCCCCTCTGGAAACCTACATGGGCGATTTCGAAGTGAGCCGCGACTACCGCATCGTCACCGACGAGCGCTGCAACGCGGGCATTTATATCCAGGGCTTCAGCCAGGCCAGCCATGGGTTGAGCGACACCTTGCTGTCGGTGCTGCCGATCCGCGCCGATGAGATTGCAGCATCGCTGTATGCCCTGGACCGTGGGCGCGGCCAAGGGCGGTCAATCGAGGAATTGCTGCTGGCCACCGCAAGCTGAGTTCGCGCCGGTGGGCGGGGCGGAAGGGCGAGGCAGTGTGCTTTCGCCCAAGCTCGCCCCTACGGGCGGTACTTGTGACAAAGGGTTACCACTGATACTGTACAAAAAACCAGTATCGGTAGCCCGCCATGCAGTTGATCGAAAAACTCAGCATCCTCGCTGACGCCGCCAAGTACGACGCGTCCTGCGCCAGCAGCGGCGCGCCCAAGCGCAGTTCCGAGGGCAAGGCGGGGCTGGGCTCCACCGATGGCATGGGCATCTGCCACAGCTATACGCCTGACGGGCGCTGTGTGTCACTGCTCAAGGTGCTGCTCACCAACTTCTGCCTTTACGACTGCCAGTATTGCGTCAACCGCCGCTCCAGCGACGTGCCCCGTGCGCGGTTCAGCCCGGAAGAAGTGGTCACCCTGACCCTGGATTTCTACCGGCGCAATTGCGTCAGCGGGCTTTTCCTCAGCTCCGGCATTATCCGTTCGGCCGACTACACCATGGAGCAGCTTGTCCGGGTGGCGAAGCTGCTGCGCGAAGAGCATGACTTTCGCGGGTATATCCACCTCAAGACCATCCCCGAAGCCGACCCGGCGTTGATTGCCGAGGCCGGGCGTTATGCCGATCGCCTGAGCGTGAACATCGAACTGCCCACCGATGCCAGCCTGCAAACCCTGGCACCGGAAAAGCAGATCGGCTCGATCAAGCAGGCCATGCGGACCATCTACACCGGCGAGCAGACGGTCCTCAATGAGCCTCGCGCGCCGCGTTTCGCCCCGGCCGGGCAGAGCACCCAAATGATCGTCGGCGCCGACGACACCGACGACAGCACCATCCTGCATGGCGCCGAAGCGTTGTACGGTAACTTCAAGCTGCGCCGCGTCTACTACTCGGCGTTCAGCCCCATTCCCAACAGCCCAAAAAGCGTACCCCTCGCCGCGCCACCGTTGATGCGCGAACACCGCCTGTACCAGGCCGACTTCCTGCTGCGCAGCTACGGCTTCAGTGCCGGCGAGTTGTTCGAAGGCCCCGGTCACCTGGCGCTGGATATCGACCCCAAACTGGCCTGGGCTCTTGAACATCGCGAGGTGTTCCCCCTGGACCTCAATCGAGCCGAACCGACGTTGATCGCGCGTATTCCCGGCATCGGCCTGCGCACCACCCAGCGCCTGGTGGACCTGCGCCGCGAACGCAAAATCCGCTTCGAAGACCTGGCGCGCATGCGCTGTGTGCTGGCCAAGGCCAAGCCGTTTTTCATCACCAGCGACTACCACCCGCAACAGGCGGACAGCACCAGTGTGTTGCTGCGCGAGCAACTGCGCGACCGGCCGCAACCGCAGCAAATGGGGCTGTGGGGATGATCAGCCTGGAATGCGACAACCTGTTCGGCACCTGGCGCGAACAGGCGCGCTGGCTGCTCAGCCATCAGGTCGACCCCAGCCAAGTAAGTTGGGGCGAGGCCCAGGCGGCGGACCTGTTTGCCACCGATGAGCCGATCCCTGCCGGGCTGGGGCCGTTTCAGGCGCGTATTCCCAAGGCACTGCTCGAACTGCTGGAGTCGGCCGCCTGCTACCACGGCGACCAACGCTGGAGCCTGTTGTATGAAGTGCTGTGGCGCGTCAGCCACGGCGACCGCACCGCGATGCTGGCGGGCGACAAACTGGGCAGCGAGTTGCAGCGGCGGATCAAGCAGGTCAGCCGCGAAGCCCATCACCTGCACGCGTTCGTGCGCTTTGTCGCGCTGCCGCCAGAGGCCGGGCCGGAGTTGCCGGAGTACGTGGCCTGGCATGAACCGGCCCACGACATTCTGAAGTCGGCCAGCCAGCACTTTATCGGACGCATGGGCCGCCATCGCTGGATGATCGCCACACCGTTGGACGGCGTGTATTACGACGGCCAGCAAATGATTCATCAACGCCATTGCCCCGAAGCCTGGCAGCAACTGGCACAGAACGTCGAAGACCCCCACAGCGCCATGTGGCTGACCTACTACAGCCACATCTTCAACCCGGCGCGGTTGAACCCCAAGGTGATGGAAGGCCACTTGCCCAGTCGATTCTGGAAAAACCTGCCCGAAGGCAAGCTGATCCCGGGCCTGATCAGCGAGGCGCGAACGGGGAAGCAGAAGGATGGTCAGGCGAGGATGATAGGCGCTCGGCCTGGCAAGAAAATCTTGAGCGGGCACAGTTAAAAAATAGGGGAGGGGCTTGCCCGCTCCCACATTGGATCGCCGGTGTCTTGTGGCGGGGATTTCAGCTCAGTTCGATGGCGGTGTTTTTCACCACGGCCAGTTCTGGATGCGCCACCAGCTTGTCGATATGCAATTCGTCATTGTTCAGCCACAGTTCCGACACCACCCGGTAGTGCTCCATATCCCGGCAGCGCATGCGCAAGCTGTAGTCGAACGGCCCGCTGATCAGTTGGCATTCGAACACCTGCGGGCACGCCTTCATGCAGGCCTCGAAGGCCCTTTGCGCCGAGCGCCCGCTTTGGTTGGACAAGGCCACCAGCACCAGCAACGACAACCCTGGCGAAACCATCTGCACATCGATGATCGCCCCATACCCGCGGATCACCCCACGCCGCTCCAGCTTGCGCACTCGCTCCAGGCAGGGTCTGGGGGTCAGGTGCACCAGCGACGAGAGTTTTTCGTAGGTGATCCGGCCCTGGTGTCGCAGCACGTCGATGATCGCTTCGTCGATGCGGTCCAGGGTAGGGGAGGTATGGGGTCCGTTGGCCTTGGTTTCCATGGTGGTTCACTTCAAACGGTTGGAAAGAAATTGCTGCAAGCGCTCGCTGCTGGGATGGTCGAGGATCTGGGCGCTGCCTTGCTCTTCGACCCGGCCCTGGTGCAGGAATAGCACCTGGCTGGACACCTGGCGGGCAAAGCCCATTTCGTGGGTGACCATCAGCATGGTACGACCTTCCTCGGCCAACGTCTGTATGACTTTGAGGACTTCTCCTACAAGCTCAGGGTCAAGCGCTGACGTCGGTTCGTCGAACAGAATAATTTCCGGCTCCATCGCCAGCGCCCGCGCAATGGCCACGCGTTGTTGCTGGCCGCCGGACAGGAACGCCGGGTATTGCTCTGCCACCCGGCCCGGCAGGCCGACTTTGTCCAAGTACAGCCGCGCACGTTTTTCCGCCTCGGCGGCGCTGACGCCCAGGGACCGGCGCGGCGCCAGGGTGATGTTCTCCAGCACGGTCATGTGGCTCCACAGGTTGAAGTGCTGGAACACCATGGCCAGCCGCGTGCGCAGGTTCTGCAACTGCGCCTGATGGGGCGCACGGGTGCCGGCGCGGCCCTGACGCATTTCGATGCTGATACCGTCCAGGGTGATGACCCCGGCGTCGGGCTGTTCGAGGAAGTTGATGCAGCGCAGCATCGTGCTTTTGCCGGAACCGCTGGCGCCGATCAGGCTGATCACATCGCCGTTGCGTGCATTGAGGGACACGCCCTTGAGCACTTCGTGGTCGCCGTAGCGCTTGTGGATGCCTTCGACCTGAAGCTTGATGGCGGTTGTTGCGGCGTTGGCAGCGGGTACGTCGATCGGGTATGCAGCCAGGGCCTGCGCGGACTGATTCATAGGTTAGCCTCGGGTAGGTACAAGAAAACGCATCCAGCGACGTTCGGCCAGTCGGAACAGGCCCACCAGTGCAAAGGACAGCAGCATGTAGAGCAGGGCCGCGATGCCGAAGGCTTGGAACGTCAGGAACGTTTCGGCGTTGGCGTCGCGGGCCACTTTGAGGATGTCGGCAATCGTGGCGGTGAATGCCAGGGACGTGGCGTGCAGCATCAAGATCATTTCATTGCTGTACGCCGGCAGTGCGCGGCGCAGGGCTGCCGGGATCACCACAAACAGGTTCAGCCGCCAGCCGTGTAGGCCATAGGCGCGGGCCGCTTCGATTTCGCCGTGGGGAATATTGCGGATAGCCCCTGCGAAAATTTCCACGGTGTAGGCGCAGGTATTCAACACGAAGGCCAGCAGGGTGCAGTTCAGCGCATTGCGGAAAAACTCGTTGAGCAGGGCGTTGTCCTGTACCACCTCCAGGCTGTACAGCCCGGTGTAGCAAATCAGCAGTTGGATATACAGCGGTGTGCCGCGAAACAGGTAGGTGTAGACCTCTACCGGCCAACGCAGCCAGACGTGTTCCGACACGCGAGCCAGGGCCAATGGGATCGACAGAAAAAAACCGAGGACTATGGAGATAATGAACAGCCACAGGGTCATGGCGACACCGGACAATCCCGAGCCATCGCTGAACAGATAGGCCAGGCCGTATTGCTGGAACAGTTCGATCATCGCGCCATCCCCTTGATGCCGAGGTTGTAGCGCCGTTCGAGGCGCTTGAAGATGCGGTTGGACAGGGTGGTGATCACCAGGTACACCAGGCCTGCAAGCATCAGGAAGTACAGCGGCTCGTTGGTGGTCTTGCCGGCGTTCTGGGCGGCCTTGACCAGGTCCGACAGGCCGATGATCGATACCAGCGCGGTGGACTTGAGCAGCACCAGCCAGTTATTGCCCAGGCCCGGCAGGGCAAAGCGCATCAATTGCGGAAACAGCACCAGGTGGAAACGCTGCCAGCGGCTCAAGCCGTAGGCGGTGGCCGCTTCCAGTTGGCCGGCCGGCACGCTGAGGATCGCGCCGCGGAAGTTCTCGGTGAAGTACGCGCCGTAGATAAACCCCAGGGTGACCACCCCGGCGGTAAACGGGTCGATTTCGAAGTACGCCCAGCCAAAGGTTTCGGTCAGGTCGTTGAGCCACAGTTGCAGGCTGTAGAAGATCAGCAGGATCAGCACCAGGTCCGGCACGCTGCGGATCAGCGTGGTGTAGAGCGTAGCCGGTACGCGCAGCCATTTGGCGCTGGACAGCTTGGCGCCGGCGGCGATCAGCCCCAGTGCCAGGCTCAGGGCCAGCGCCAGGAACGCCAGCTTGAGCGTCATCCAGGCCCCCTGGGCCAGCATCGGGCCGTAGCCCTGCAGGTTGAGGAATTCGTTCATGGGAAGATCTCTATTGGGCGCAGACATACCCCGTTGGCAGGGGGCTTGTGTGGGAGGGGGCAACCCCCTCTCACGCAAGTGTCCTCCTTCGGGGAAGGGGCTTATTCGTGGTAGATGTCTTGATCGCCGAAGTACTTCTTTTGGATCTGCGTATAGGTGCCATCGGCCTGGATGGCGGCAATGCCCTTGTTGATCAGAGCGCGTAGCTCAGCATCGTTCTTGCGCAGGCCCATGGCGATGTCCAGGGGCAGGGTAGGGTCCTTGAAGGCCGGGCCGGTCTTGAAGTCGGCGCCTTCGGGCTTGGACAGGAAGTTCAGCTGGGCTTCGAGTTTGTCGGTGAGGGTGGCGTCGAGGCGGCCGTTTTGCAGGTCGGCGTAGTTCTGGTCCTGGGACTGGTACGCCTTGACCTGAGCGCCGAGCTTGGCCAGATGCGCACGGGCATAGGCCTCCTGCAACGAGCCTTGCAGCACGCCGACCTGTTTGCCTTTCAACGATTGCGGGGTATCGCCGAAATCGGCGTTCTTGCGGGTGATCACCGAGGTTGGGCTGAGGAACAGACGGTCGCTGAAATCGATAACTTTTTCGCGGGCCGGTGTTACGGCCATGGACGACATGATGGCGTCGAACTTACGCGCGCGCAGCGCCGGGATCATGCCATCGAACTCGTTGTGCACCCAGGTGCATTTGACGTCGAGCTTGGCGCAGATCGCATTGCCCAGTTCGATATCGAATCCCTGCAGGCTGCCGTCGGCGGCTACGGATTCGAAGGGTGGGTACTCGGGGAACACGCCGAAGCGGATTTCTTTCCACTCCTGGGCGTGAGCGGCGGTGGCGCACAGTGGCAACAGCAACGCAGCGAAGAGTGATCGCAATGGAGTCATGGTGCAGTCCCTATATTTTGTAATTGATGTCAGGGCAGTTAAAAAGTGAAGCGTATTTCTGTTCTGTTTATGCAGCGAACCTGTCACTTCTGGCGATTCGGGCGACACAGAGAATGCGTCATGATGGTGCGTTTTTTGTGTCGTTTACCCCACGCCTAAACCGCGAATTGCGCTGTTAAAACCTGCAATGCAGCGGATTCGGCTGTGACGCGCGCAGAATCGGCTTTTATCTGTGTAAAAGTGCGCCTGCCCCTCGCGCAAAGGGGCAGGCCAGAGCGGTTTCAGGCGCGCTTTTTCTGCTGTGCGGCCGGCTGTTGGGCCAGGCGCGCGAACAGATTCTTCGGGTCGGCCAGGTCGGGCACCAGCTCCAGCTCGCTGCCGATGTCCAGGGCTTGGGCCACGTCCAGTACGTAGCGCAGGGCCGAGTAATCTTCGATGGCAAAGCCCACCGAATCGAACAGGGTGATCTGGCGCTCGTTCTCGCGGCCAGGTTGTTGGCCGTTGATCACTTGCCACAGTTCGGTCACCGGCGAATCGGCGGGCATGTGCTGGATTTCACCTTCGATACGGCTTTGCGGCTCGTATTCCACGATCACCCGGGCGCGCTCGACGATACGTCGGTCCAGCTCGGTCTTGCCTGGGCAGTCGCCGCCGACGGCGTTGAGGTGCATGCCCGGCTCGATCATCGCGTCGGTAAGGATCGTCGCGTAAGCCTTGTCGGCGGTCACAGTGGTGACGATGTCCGCGCCTTTGACCGCCGCCGCCACGCTGTCGGCCAGAATCACCTTGATCGCCGGGAAGGCTTTGAGGTTGGCGGCCAATTTGGCGGTGGCTTTGGCGTCGATGTCGAACAGGCGGATCTCATTGATGCCCAGCATGGCGTGGAAGGCCAGAGCTTGGAATTCGCTCTGGGAGCCGTTGCCGATCAAGGCCATGCTGCGGCTGTTTTGCCGCGCCAGGTAGCGCGCCACCAGGGCGGAGGTGGCTGCGGTGCGGATCGCGGTGGTCAGGGTCATTTCCGCCAGCAGCACCGGCTTGCCAGTGTCCACATCGCCCAGGGCACCGAAGGCCATCACGGTAAGCATGCCGGCCAGGGTGTTTTTCGGGTGGCCGTTTACGTATTTGAAGGCATACAGCGACGCGTCCGAGACCGGCATCAACTCGATTACGCCCTCAGGCGAATGGTTGGCCAGGCGCGCGCATTTTTCGAAATCCTGCCAACGCAGGTAGTCGGCGCGAATGTACTCGGCCATTTCGGTGATGCAGGTTTGCAAGCCTTTTTGCGAAACCAGGTAGCTGAGGTCGTTGACGTCGATATAGCGGGTCATGGCAAGACTCCTTATTGAAATGAGGGGCGGGCGGGCAGATGCACTTCGGCCAGCATGCAGCGGGCACTGCCGCCGCCGATGCGTTCGATGTTGTCGATATTCACCACCACCGGCCGCGTGTGGCGCTCCACATGGCGGCGTTGCTGCGGGTGCAGGGCGCCCCAAGCGCTGGCGGACATCACCAGCAGCGGCTGGCCGTCGCGGTCGTGCACTTCGAGCATGTTGCCGGCGAAGGCTTCCAATTGATCGAAGTCCAACGCGACGATGTCCTTGCCGGTGTCGCGCAGTGAACGCTCCAAGGTCAGGCGCTCGGCGGCGTCGGGCAGGGCTTGTAAGCACACCACCGAGAGGTCACGGCCGACGCTCATCATCACGTTGCTGTGATAGATCGGCGCGTGATGGCGGTCGACGGCGTGGAATACGCAGAGCCGGTAGTCGAGTCGTTCGGCGAACTGGCGCAGCGCATCTTGGTGGGTGCGCCCGGAGTGGCAGGCATAGCTGATGCGGTGCTGGCGGTCGAGCACCATGCTGCCGGTGCCTTCGAGGAAGATGTTCTCTCGTTCCAGGTGGCTCAGGTCGATGGTGCTGGTGATCGCAAAGCGTTGTTCCAGGACCTGCAGCACCCCTTTATCGCGCTCCAGTCGTCGGTTCTGGCCTTCCATCGGGTACAGCACCAGGCTGCCGTCGGCGTGGCTGCTCCACCAGTTATTGGGGAAGATCGAATCGGGGGTATGGGGCGCTGGCGTGTCCTGTACCACTAGCACTTCCACGCCATGGCGGCGCAGAGTGTCGACATACTCATCGAACTCCTCCAGCGCTTTCTGCTGTGCGCTGAGGGGGTCGGCGGGTGGGCGTTGGAAACGGTTGTTGACCGCGGTGTCCGGGTTGAAGGCAAAGCGCGCCGGGCGAATCATCAGGACGGTGTTGGTGGTTTGCATGGGGGCACGAAATCCATGGGATGAACTGTGCAGCTATTGTGTGGGTTGTGCCGGATGAATCCCGGCTGAAACAGCAGGGCCGCTCAGCGGGGAAAGCTGAAAAGGGGCGTGGGGCAGCCGAATCGGCTGGGAGAGTTGTGGATAGTGGGGTGTCGGTTATGACGCCGTTGGCCAGGAAGAAATATGTCTACCGTCGTACGTCTCGCTCAACCCGACGATGCCGAGGGAATCAGCCAGGTCATCCTGGCGGCTTTGTACGGCAGCAACGCACAGGACTATCCGGCGGATGTGATTGAGCGGGTGGCCAGCAACTTTACGCCCGACGCGGTGCGCGAGCTGCTCAAGCGGCGTGTGGTGCTAGTGGCCGTTCAGGGGCGGTTGATCGTCGGCACCGCTGCACTGGATGCCAAAGTGGTGCGCTCGGTGTTCGTCAACCCGACGCGGCAAGGGCAGGGCATTGGCCGGTTACTGATGAGTGAAATCGAACTGCGCGCGGGGGAAGCGGGGGTGACAACGCTGAGTGTGCCGTCCTCGCTGACGGCCGAGCCGTTTTACGCCAGGCTGGGGTTTCGCACGGTACGTGAGGTCGATCACGGCAATGAGCGCACGTTGGTGATGGAGAAGGCGTTGTTCTCGTGCGATGCCTGAGAACACCGGAAAGTAAATGTGGGAGGGGGCTTGCCCTATATGAGAATCCAAACGCCCTCCTCAGTTAACTGAAAGAACCGGCTCGAATGTGGGAGGGGGCTTGCCCCCGATGCGGTGTATCAGTCGACAGATTCATTGACTGAGCCACTGCTATCGGGGGCAAGCCCCTCCCACAGGCGGTTAGACCTTTACGATCCAGCCGGCTGGCGCTTCGACGTCACCGGTCTGCACGCCGGTCAGCTCTTTGTAGAGCTTCTGGGTGATCGGGCCGACTTCGGTTTCGCTGTGGAACACGTGCAGTTTGCCGTTGTACTGGATACCGCCGATCGGCGAGATCACCGCCGCCGTGCCGCAGGCGCCGGCTTCCTTGAATTGGTCCAGCTTGTCGATGAACACTTCGCCCTCGACCACTTCCAGGCCCAGGCGGGTCTGGGCCAGTTCGATCAGCGACAGGCGGGTGATGCCTGGCAGCACCGAAGGCGACTTCGGTGTGATGAACTTGTTGTCATGGGTGATCCCGAAGAAGTTGGCCGAACCGACTTCTTCGATTTTCGAGTGGGTCATCGGGTCCAGGTAGATCGCGTCGGCGAAACCGGATTTCTTCGCTTCCGAGCCTGGCATCAGGCTGGCGGCGTAGTTGCCACCGACCTTGGCTGCACCGGTGCCCTGTGGCGCGGCGCGGTCGAAGGTGGAGATCTGGAAGTTGTGGGGCACCAGGCCGCCCTTGAAGTAGGCACCGACCGGGATGCAGAACACCGAGAAGATGAACTCCGGCGCGGTGCGCACGCCGATGTTGTCACCGGTGCCGATCACGAACGGGCGCAAGTACAGCGCGCCGCCGCTGCCGTAGGGCGGGATGAAGCGCTCGTTGGCCTTGACCACTTGTTTGCAGGCGTCGATGAATACGTCGGTCGGTACATGCGGCATCAGCAGGCGCGCGCAGCTGCGTTGCATGCGGGCGGCGTTCTGGTCCGGGCGGAACAGGTTGATCGAGCCGTCCTTGCAGCGGTAGGCCTTGAGGCCCTCGAAGCACTGCTGACCGTAGTGCAAGGCGGTGGAGCCCTCGCTGATGTGCAGCACGTTGTCGTCGGTCAGGGTGCCAGCTTGCCATTCGCCGTTCTTCCAGGTCTGGAGAAACCGCTTGTCGGTCTTGATGTAGTCAAAACCCAGCTTGTCCCAATTGATGCTTTCGTTACCCATGACACCCTCTATCTCTGGTCAAGTCGGATTTTTTTCTGGATGGGCGCAACAATACTGCATTCTTGGCTCGTGTGGGAGCAGGTGGGCGGACCATCCGACATCTGTATTGGCTGATCCGCCGCTATCGCGGGCAAGCCTGGCTCCCACCGTTGATTGCATTCCAAAGGTGGGAGCTGACTGGCTTACAGATGCAGCGCGTGGCCCAGCGCCCGCAATGCCGCTTCCTGCACAGCCTCGCCGAGGGTCGGGTGCGCATGGATGGTGCCGGCCACGTCTTCCAGGCGCGCGCCCATTTCCAGGCTCAGGCCGAAGGCCGTGGACAGCTCCGAGACGCCAACGCCCACTGCTTGCCAGCCGACAATCAGGTGGTTGTCACGTCGCGCCACCACCCGCACGAAGCCGGTTTTCGACTCCAGCGTCATCGCCCGGCCATTGGCCGCGAACGGGAAACTCGACACGATGCAGTCCAGCCCCGCCGCCTTGGCATCGTCGGGGGTCTTGCCGACCACCACCACTTCCGGGTCGGTAAAGCACACCGCCGGGATTGCCGCCGGGTTGAACTCGCGATGCAGGCCGCTGATCAGTTCGGCGACCATCTCGCCCTGGGCCATGGCCCGGTGCGCCAGCATCGGTTCGCCGCTCAGGTCGCCGATGGCCCACACGTTGCGCATGCTGGTCTGGCAGCGGCTGTCGACTTGGATTGCCGTACCGTTCATGTTCAGGTTCAGCGCTTCCAGGTTCCAGCCCTGGGTGTTGGGTTTGCGACCCACCGCGACCAGCACCTGGTCGGTGGCCAATGACAAGGTGTCGCCATTGGGGTCACGCACTTGCAGGTGGCCGTCGGCAAACCCGGTGACACTGTGCTTGAGGTACAGCTTCACCCCCAGTTGCTTTAGGGAGTCGGCCACCGGTTGGGTCAATTCGGCATCGTAGGCGGGCAGGATGCGATCCTGCGCCTCGACCACGCTGACTTCTGCGCCAAGCTTGCGGTAGGCCGTGCCCAGTTCCAGGCCGATGTAGCCGCCGCCCACCACAATCAGGCGCTTGGGCACTTGGGTGGGAGCCAACGCTTCGGTAGATGAAATGATCGGCCCGCCAATCGGCAGCATCGGCAGGTTGACGCTTTTCGAACCCGTGGCCAGCAGCAGGTGTTCGCACTGGATGCGTTGCTCGCCGACATCGACGGTCTTGCCGTCCACCACCTTGGCCCAGCCGTGGATCACTTGCACCTTGTGTTTCTTGAGCAACGCGGCGACGCCGGTGGTCAGGCGGTCGACGATGCCGTCCTTCCACTCCACGCTTTTGCGGATATCCAGGCTGGGTACATCCACTTCGATGCCCAACTGGGAACCCTGGCTGTGGTGCACGGTTTGCTGGAATTGTTCGGCCACATGGATCAAGGCCTTGGACGGGATGCAACCGATATTCAGGCAGGTGCCGCCCAGGGCCTGGCCTTCCACCAGGATGGTCGGAATGCCCAATTGCCCGGCGCGGATCGCCGCCACATAACCGCCGGGGCCGCCGCCGATAATCAGCAGGGTGGTATGGGTAATTTGTGTCATGCCCTTACTCCAGGAACAGGCTGGCGGGTTGTTCGAGCAGGCCGCGAATGGCCTGGATAAATTGCGCCGCGTCCATGCCATCGACCACGCGGTGATCGAAGGAACTGGAGAGGTTCATCATCTTGCGAATCACGATCTGGCCCTTGATCACCATCGGCCGTTCGACGATGCGGTTGACGCCGACAATCGCCACTTCCGGCAGATTCAGCACCGGTGTGCTGACAATACCGCCCAAGGCGCCGAGGCTGGTCAGGGTGATACTGGAACCGGACAATTCCTCACGGCTGGCCTTGCCATTGCGTGCGGCCGTGGCCAGGCGCGTGATTTCTTCGGCGGTGCCCCACAGGTTGCGCGCTTCGGCATGCCGCACCACCGGCACCATCAAACCCACGTCGCTCTGGGTGGCGACGCCCACATGCACCGCGCCGAGGCGGGTGATGACCTGGGCTTCGTCGTCGTAGCGTGCGTTGATCTGCGGGAAGTCCCGCAGCGCCACGACCATGGCGCGCACGATAAACGGCAGCAGGGTCAGTTTGCCCCGAGTGGCACCGTGTTTTTCGTTGAGGTGCACGCGCAGTTCGTCTAGCGCAGTGACATCGATTTCTTCCACATAGCTGAAATGCGCGGCGCGCCGGGTGGCGTCCTGCATGCGCTGGGCGATCTTGCGGCGCATGCCAATTACCGGGATTTGTTCTTCGTCGTGGCGTTCGGCGTAAGGGGTGGCTGCCGTCGAAGGCTTCGCCGAACCTTGTTGCAGATAGGCGTCGAGGTCTTCGTGCAGGATCCGCCCGGCCGGGCCGGTGCCCTGGACCAGCCGCAGTTGGATACCGGCATCCAGCGCATGCTTGCGCACAGCGGGGGAGGCCAGGGGGCGTTCGTCAGCTTCGCGGGCCACCGGGGCTTGCGTCGCAGCCTTGGTTGGCGCGGGTTTGCTTTCAACCGGCGCGGGTTTGGCTTCCACCGCAGGTGCGGCCTTCACCGGTTCGGCAACCGCCGGCACATCCTTGGCATTGCCCGCGCCTTCCACTTCGATGCTGATCAACACACTGCCCACGGCCATGACTTCGCCCGGCTCGCCGCCGAGAGCAATGACCTTGCCGTGGACCGGCGAGGGAATGTCCACCATCGCCTTGTCGGTCATCACGTCCGCCAGCACCTGGTCTTCGACGACCATATCGCCGACCTTCACATGCCAGACCGACAGTTCCACTTCCGCGATGCCTTCGCCAATGTCCGGCATCTTGATAACGTGCGTGCCCATTCAGACCTCCATGACCCGTTGAAGCGCCGCGCCCACACGGGACGGCCCTGGGAAATACGCCCACTCTTGCGCGTGCGGGTAGGGGGTGTCCCACCCCGTGACGCGTTCGATCGGCGCTTCCAGGTGGTGGAAGCAATGCTCCTGCACCAGCGCTACCAGCTCGGCGCCAAAGCCACAGGTGCGCGTGGCTTCGTGCACCACCACGCAACGGCCGGTCTTTTTCACCGATTTGACGATGGTTTCCAGGTCCAGCGGCCACAGGCTGCGCAGGTCGATGACTTCGGCATCGATGCCGGTTTCTTCGGCGGCGACTTGCGACACATACACGGTGGTGCCGTAGGTCAGCACGGTGACGGCCGAGCCCGGGCGCACAATGGCGGCCACGTCCAGGGGCACGGTGTAGTAACCGTCCGGCACTTGGGCTTGCGGGTGCTTGGACCAGGGGGTGACAGGACGGTCGTGATGGCCGTCGAACGGGCCGTTGTACAGGCGCTTGGGTTCGAGAAAGATCACCGGGTCATCGTTTTCGATGGAGGCGATCAGCAGGCCCTTGGCGTCATACGGGTTGGACGGCATCACCGTGCGCAGGCCGCAGACCTGGGTGAACACCGCTTCAATACTCTGGCTGTGAGTCTGGCCGCCATAGATGCCGCCGCCGCAGGGCATGCGCATGGTCAGCGGCGCGGTGAACTGGCCGGCCGAGCGATAACGCAGGCGCGCGGCTTCGGAGATGATCTGGTCGGTGGCCGGGTACACGTAGTCGGCGAACTGGATTTCCGCCACCGGGCGCAAGCCATAGGCGCCCATGCCTACCGCCACGCCAACGATGCCGCTTTCGGAGATCGGCGCGTCGAACACCCGCGAGGTGCCGTACTTGCTCTGCAAGCCTTCGGTGCAACGGAACACGCCGCCGAAGTAGCCGACGTCCTGGCCGAACACCACGACGTTGTCGTCCCGTTCGAGCATCACATCCATGGCCGAGCGCAGGGCCTGGATCATGGTCATGGTGGTGGTGGTCATGGCGGTTTCCAGTTCGATGCTGTTGTTGTGATCGTTCATGTCAGATCCCCAACTCCTGACGCTGGCGCTTCAAGTGCTCCGGCATCTCTTTGTAGACGTCTTCGAACATGGTCGCGGCGCTTGGAATCTGGCCACCGGCCAGAGTGCCGTACTGCTCGGCTTGTTTTTGTGCGGCGATGACTTCGGCTTCCAGTTCGGCACTGACCGCCGCGTGTTCCTCTTCGGACCACTGGCCAATCTTGATCAGGTGCTGTTTGAGTCGGGCAATCGGGTCGCCCAGCGGGAAGTGGCTCCAGTCGTCGGCGGGGCGGTACTTGGACGGATCGTCCGAAGTGGAGTGGGGGCCGGCGCGGTAGGTGACCCATTCGATCAAGGTCGGGCCGAGGTTGCGGCGCGCACGTTCGGCGGCCCAGGCGGAAGCGGCGTACACCGCGATGAAGTCGTTGCCGTCCACACGCAGGGAGGCAATGCCGCAACCGACGCCGCGTCCGGCGAAGGTAGTGGCTTCACCGCCGGCAATGGCCTGGAAGGTGGAGATGGCCCATTGGTTGTTGACCACGTTGAGGATCACCGGCGCGCGGTAGACGTGGGCGAAGGTGAGGGCGGTGTGGAAGTCCGATTCGGCGGTGGCGCCGTCGCCGATCCAGGCCGAGGCGATCTTGGTATCGCCCTTGATCGCCGAGGCCATGCCCCAGCCCACGCCCTGTACGAATTGGGTGGCGAGGTTGCCGGAAATAGTAAAGAACCCAGCGTCTTTGACCGAGTACATGATCGGCAACTGACGGCCTTTTAGGGGGTCGCGCTCGTTGGACAGCAACTGGCAGATCAGGTCCACCAGCGGCACTTCGCGGGCCATCAGGATGCTTTGCTGGCGATAGGTGGGGAAACACATGTCGTCGATGTTCAAGGCCAGAGCCTGGGCGCTGCCGATGGCTTCTTCGCCAAGGCTCTGCATGTAGAACGACATTTTTTTCTGACGCTGGGCGACCACCATGCGGTTGTCGAAGATCCGCGTCTTGAGCATGGCGCGCATGCCCTTGCGCAGAACCTCCATGGGAACCCCCTCGGCCCACGGCCCCAGGGCCTGACCCTGGTCATCGAGCACGCGGATGAGGCCCTTGGCCAGGTCGGCGGTGTCGGCGGGTTCTACATCGATGGCGGGTTTGCGCACCAGGCCGGCGTCGGTCAGGCGCAGGTAGGTGAAATCGGTCTTGCAGCCTGGGCGGCCCGAGGGTTCGGGAACGTGCAGGCGCAGTGGTTCGTACTGCTGGGTCATGGCTTTCTACGCTCTATCTTGTGAATTTCTTGTAGTGGGCGCGCTAGCTGACAATCCGTCTCCGGGTAGGAGAAATCTTGTCCTACAACAATCATAGGCGGGGCGTAGAAGAATATTTATCTGTGTTTCGTTGCGCTCGGGACCATTTGCGGATAAAAAAACTGCATAAACATAATAAACAGGTGATTTTGTCTCATGCGCAAACTGGACCGTACCGATATCGGCATTCTCAACGCCCTTCAGGAGAATGCGCGCATCACCAACGCCGACCTGGCGCGCTCGGTCAACCTGTCGCCCACCCCGTGTTTCAACCGGGTCAAGGCCATGGAAGAACTGGGCCTGATCCGCGAGCAGGTCACCCTGTTGGACGCCGACCTGCTGGGCTTGCACGTCAATGTGTTCATTCACGTCAGCCTGGAAAAGCAGAACGAACTGGCCCTGCAACAGTTCGAGAGCGCCATTGCCGACCGCCCCGAGGTGATGGAGTGCTACCTGATGGCCGGCGACCCTGACTACCTGATCCGCGTACTGGTGCCGACGATCCAGGCGCTGGAACGCTTCATGATGGACTTTCTGACCAAAGTGCCGGGCGTGGCGAATATCCGCTCCAGCTTTGCGCTCAAGCAGGTGCGCTACAAGACTGCGTTGCCATTGCCGCCAGGTGGATTGATGGTTTGATCGGTGCGGTCACTAAACCTGAGAGGCACCGAAAGTTAGCTCGGTAATAATCGGCGTCTTTTTTATTTTCCATTAATGAAAAATTGCGTGAGCAGTCACGTATTTTTCACATCCGATTAAACACATTAGCCCCATGAGGCCGGGATGTTCGCGGCCCGGTACAAGGGGTATACCGCGATGTACATGAGAGCCTGGAAGTTGAACGTTCGTACCACACTTTGTTTTGGGGTGGTGTGTGTTCTGTTGTTAATTCAGGGAGCAATGACGCTAGTTAAAGTCGATAAGGTTTATTCATCGACTGTTGAAATAGAAACCAATTGGTTGCCCAGTATTCGCCTGGCAGGCGAGATCGATTCGGCGTTCTACAAACTACGCCTGGATTTACGCCGTTACGCCATGGAAATACCCCGCCAGGACCCGGCATCTCTCGAAAAGCTCAAAGCCGTGCGCACCGAGGTCCTTGATGTTGCTGCTCGTTATGCGCCGTTGGTATCGAGCCCCGAGGAACAAGTCACGTACAACCAGGTATTGGCCAGCATCAAGAATTACAGCCAGAGAATGGATGAGTTTGTGGGAGAGGCTTCGACAATGTCGGCCGAACAGATGTCGACATACTTGCGGGAAGTCAACGGGCCTATCGCGCTTGAAGTTCAACGTTCCATCAGCGAGTTGATCGCATTGAATGGGCGTGGTTCGACCGCCGCTGTAAACGTGGCGTCCAGCGAGCATGACGCGGCGCGGATGTTCACGTGGGTATTGATGGGCGGCTCAGTGCTGCTTGCCATCGTGGTCGCTCGCCTGTTTACCCGCAGCATCGTTGTTCCCGTGCGGGAGTTGTTGGTATCGACCGGCAAGATTGCCGACGGCGATTTACGCGTGGCCATTGCTGTCAATGGCAATGACGAGCTGACCGAGTTGCAACGGTCCACCGCCGCCATGCAGATGAACCTTAAAGCCACGCTGCAGCATATTTCCGAAGCATCCGGGCAACTGGCGTCGGCGGCGGAAGAGATGAGTTCCATCACGCGCGAGTCCAGCGCCGGTATCGAACGCCAAAGCCTGGAAACCGACCAGGCCGCCACGGCGGTCAATCAGATGACTGCGGCAGTCGAGGAAGTGGCCAGAAATGCCATTTCGGCCTCACAGTCGACTCAGGACTCCCAGCGATCGGCGTCGGTGGGCCAGGAACGGGTCACACAAACTATTGCCTCGATCGAAAAACTTAGCGCTACGGTCCAGCAGACCGGGCTGGAGGTCGAGGGCTTGGCCAAGCAGGCCCAGGACATTGCCAAGGTGGTCGAGGTGATCCGCTCGATCGCGGAGCAGACCAATTTGCTGGCATTGAACGCCGCCATTGAGGCCGCGCGGGCCGGTGAGCAAGGGCGCGGCTTTGCCGTGGTCGCCGATGAAGTCCGCGCGCTGGCTCATCGCACGCAGACCTCGACCCAGGAAATCGAGCAAATGATTGCGAAAATCCAGGTCTGCTCCAGCGAGGCGGTGGCGTCCATGGGCTTGAACCGCAGCGAAGCTGTGGACTCCTTGAAGATTGCCCACGAAGCCGGCGTGGCGCTGACGCAGATTACCGAGGCGATTGGCGATATCAATGAAAGAAATCTGTTGATTGCGGCCGCTTCCGAAGAGCAGGCTCATGTAGCGCGTTCCGTTGACCAGAACCTGATCAGCATTCGCGATTTGTCTATCCAGAGTTCTTCGGCGGCGAGCCAGACGTCTACGGCCAGTCATGAGCTGTCCAGATTGGCGATAGACCTCAAGCAGATCGTTGGGAAATTCTCCGTGGCTTGACCGCAGGATCGCGGTCGTGAGGGGGGGAGATGTTGAAGTGCATTTCTGCATCGCAAGTCGTTCAGGGAATGTATGTCCATAAACTCGACGGCGCCTGGATTGATCATGGCTTTTGGAAAACCAGCTTTCTGCTGAGCCACGCTGAGGACGTGCAGCGTTTGCGCGATGCTCCGGTGCGCGCCGTGTGGATCGATACTCAAAAGGGCTGCGATATCAGCCTCAGCATCGCGCCCAGCCCGGAGCAAACGGTGCAACCACTCGCGGCGCCGTCGCGACTGGTGGTGGCTGAGCCGGCCGACATCAAGGCTGAAGTGGCCCGAGCGGTCAAACTGTGCGCGGTGGCCAAACGCGCAGTGATCGAAATGTTCGGTGACCTGCGCATGGGGCGGGCAGTGGAGCCGACCCAGGCGGCCGCGCTGGTGGACGAGATCTCCCAATCCATCCTGCGCCATCCCCATGCCTTGATCAGCCTGGCACGGCTGAAGACGGCAAACGAATATACCTACATGCACTCGGTGGCGGTCTCCGGTTTGATGATCGCCCTGGCGCGCCAGTTGGACCTGGCGCCGCCGTTGGTGCAGGAGGCGGGCCTGGCGGGGTTGTTTCATGACGTGGGCAAGATGGCCGTTCCCGAACCTATCCTGAACAAGCCGGGGGCCTTGACCGACGGTGAGTTTGGCGTGGTACGCAAACACCCGGTGCTGGGCACCGATTTGTTACGGCAGTCGCCGCGGATCAGCGCCCTGGTGTTGGATGTCTGCCTGCACCACCATGAAAAATGCGACGGCAGTGGCTATCCCCATGGCCTGGTGCAGGACCAGATCAGTTTGTTGGCACAAATGGGCGCGGTGTGTGACGTATACGATGCCGTGACTTCGGAGCGCCCTTACAAGCACGCTTGGGGGCCTGCCGAAGCGATTCAGAAAATGGCGGAATGGAAAGGCCATTTTGATGAACGGGTGTTCCAGGCGTTCGTGCGTTGCGTGGGTATTTACCCCGTCGGCGCTTTGGTGCGCCTGGAAAGTGGCCGCATCGCGGTGGTCCTCGAACAAAACCCACTGTCATTGCTGACCCCCGTGGTCAAGGTGTTCTTCTCCGCGCGTTCCGGGCTGCCGGTGACTCAGACGGTGGTCAACCTCGCCAAGCAACCGGACAAGATCGTCGGCCGTGCCTTGGCTGAAGAGTGGGGGTTCAAGCAAGTCGACGAGTTATGGTGCGGCATTACCCGTGGCAAGGGTTCTTATTTCGATTAGGCGCTTCAGAGCTGGTTGAGCGGGATCTTCAAATACACCACGCCGTTGTCTTCCGCCGGCGGCATATTCCCCGCGCGTACGTTCACCTGAATCGCCGGCAGCAGCAGCGTCGGCATTCCCAACCCGGCGTCGCGTTGGGTGCGCATCGCCACGAACGCCGCTTCATCCACGCCGTCATGCACATGAATATTGCTTGCGCGCTGTTCGGCCACCGTGGTCAGGCATTTCGCCTCGCGCCCCTGGGGCGGGTAGTCGTGGCACACGTACAACTGGGTTTCCAGGGGGAAGGCCAACAACTTGCGCATTGACGCGTACAGCTGATGCGCATCGCCGCCGGGGAAGTCGCAGCGGGCCGTACCCACATCCGGCATGAACAGTGTGTCGCCCACCAGGATCAGCTTGCCGTCGATCAGGTAGGCCATGTCTGCCGGGGTATGCCCGGGCACATGCAACGCCTGGGCTTTCAAACGGCCGATGTGGAAGATTTCGTCCGGCGCGAACAGATGATCGAACTGTGAACCGTCGGCGTGGAATTCCGGCTCCAGGTTAAACAGGTTTTTAAACACGTTTTGCACCTGGCTGATGCACTGGCCGATGGCGATCTTGCCGCCCAGCGTACGGCGCAGGTACGGCGCGGCGGACAGGTGATCAGCGTGGGCATGGGTTTCCAGCAACCACTGCACCTGCAACCCGTGCTCGTGCACGAATGCGATCACCTTGTCAGCCTGGGCGGTGTCGGTGCGACCAGAGGCCGGATCGTAGTTGAGCACCGAATCGACGATGGCACAGGGGCCGCCGTCCGCTTCGTAGACCACGTAGGTGTAGGTCGACGACGCCTCGTCCAGAAAGGATTGAATCAACGCTGGCATGGCGGTAGCCCCTGATGCTGGAAAAAAGTGATTACAATCACTTTATGTTTACACATAATGTTTTCAGATTAAGTGACACACAGGACCCGAAGCAAATGGAATCTACCTTGAGTGAGGGCGAAGTCGCCCAACTGCGTGCTTCCGCGTCCAAGGCCTGTGCCTTGCTCAAGGCGTTGGCCAACGAAGACCGCCTGTTGATCCTGTGCCAGTTGACCCAGGGCCAACGCAATGTGGGCGAGCTGGAAACCATGACCGGCGTGCGCCAGCCTACGCTGTCGCAACAGCTTGGCATCCTGCGCGACGAAGGGCTGGTGGCCACCCGTCGCGAAGGCAAATACATTTTCTACGGACTGGCCAGCCACGAAGTGATCCAAGTGATGAAGACCCTGTCCGGCCTTTACTGCGGCGCGGTCATAAAAAGCTGGGCGTGACGCCATCCGGCAGCGACCCTTGTGTGCATTGACAAAAAAGGCGATAGACCATGACCGACCAACACTGGGGCCAGACCATCAGTGGCGACATCGTTGTCATCGGCGGCGGTTCGGCAGGCATTGGCTTGCTGGCCAGCCTGCTCAAGCGCGACCCCGACCTGAACATCACCCTGATCGAACCCAGCGACTACCACTGCTACCAACCGGCCTGGACTCTGGTGGGCGGCGGTGCCTACGACCTGAAAAAGACCCGCCGCCCTCTGGCCGATGTGCTGCCCAATGGCGTGACCTGGGTGCAAGCCGCCGTCAGCGAGGTGCTGCCGGACAGCCAGAGCCTGGTGCTCGACAACGGCCAGCGCGTGACCTGGAACAACCTCATTGTCTGCCCCGGCCTGCGCCTGGCCTGGGAAAAAATCGAAGGCTTGCAGGAAACCCTCGGCCAGCACGGCGTGACTTCCAACTACAGCTACGAGCACGCCGCTTATACCTGGCAGCAAGTCAAGCAACTCAAGGCCGGCAAGGCACTGTTCACCCAGCCGGCCATGCCGATCAAATGCGCCGGCGCGCCCCAGAAGGCTATGTATCTGTCGTGCGACCACTGGCTCAAGCAGGGCCATCTGCAAAACATCGAGGTGGAATTCAACCTGGCCGGCGCGGCGCTGTTCGGCGTGGCGACCTTCGTGCCGCCGTTGATGAAATACGTGGAGAAATACAACGCGCGCCTGGCCTTCAATGCCAACCTGGTGAAGGTCGACGGCCCGGCGCGCAAAGCCTGGTTCGAGGTCAACGATGCCGAGGGCAACGTCACGCTTGTGGAAAAAACCTTCGACCTGCTGCACGTGGTGCCGCCGCAACTGGCCCCGGAATTTATCCGCCACAGCCCGCTGGCCGACGCCGCCGGCTGGTGCGACGTGCACCCGCACAGCCTGCAGCATCAGCGCTATGCGCCCATCTTTGGCCTGGGCGATGTGTGCGGCACCAGCAACGCCAAGACCGCTGCTGCCGTGCGCAAGCAGATCGTGGTGGTCGCCGAAAACCTGCTGGCCCTGCGCAAGCAGGCGCCGTTGCCGCTCAAGTACGACGGCTATGGCTCCTGCCCGCTGACAGTGGAGAAGGGCAAAGTGGTGCTGGCTGAGTTCGGCTACGGCGGCAAATTGCTGCCGACCTTCGCCCTCGACCCGACCCAAGCGCGCCGCTCCATGTGGTGGCTCAAGGCGACCTTGCTGCCGTGGTTCTACTGGAACGGCATGCTCAAGGGCCGCGAGTGGCTGACCCGTCTGAGCAAGGTGGACTGAATGTTACTGGCCAGTGTGTTGGGGGTGTTGATGGGCCTGGTCATGGGCCTGACCGGCGCGGGCGGCGGCATCCTCGGCGTGCCCGCGTTGGTGTTGGGCCTGGGCTTGAGCATGACCCAGGCCGCGCCGGTGTCGTTGCTCGCGGTGGGCGCGGCGGCGGCAGTGGGGGCGATAGACGGTTTGCGCCATGGCCTGGTGCGCTATCGCGCCGCCTTGCTGATCGCCTTGCTCGGCGCGCTGTTTTCACCGCTGGGGGTGTTCGTCGCTCACCAGATGCCCGAAGCGTTGGTCAAGGGCCTGTTCAGCGCGTTGATGGTGCTGGTGGCCTGGCGCATGCTGCAACGGGAAAAAAACCAGGCCGGGCCGAGCGACCATGGCGCCGCCTCCTGGGGCCAGAAAAACTGCATGCTCAACCAGCAGACCGGGCGCCTGGCCTGGACCGCCAAATGCACCGCCACCCTGGCCGCGCTGGGCGCCATCACCGGTGCGGTGTCAGGCTTGCTCGGCGTCGGCGGCGGCTTTCTGATCGTGCCAGCGTTCAAGCAACTCACCGACGTGCAGATGCGCGGCATCGTCGCCACGTCATTGATGGTGATCAGTCTGATCTCGCTGATCGGCGTGGTCGGCGCGTTCCATGCCGGCGTCCGTATAGACGCCGTGGGCTGGGTGTTTATCGCCGCGAGCATCGTCGGCATGCTGATCGGCCGGCGCCTATGCTCGGTGATTGCCGCACGCACCTTGCAGGTGGGGTTCGCCAGCCTGTGTGTCGCGGTTGCAGCGGGAATGCTTTTGAACGCCTTACGCTGAACTTGAAATGCAATTGCGATGTGGGAGGGGGCAAGCCCCCTTCCACATTTGAATCCTCTGTGCGTTTGCGCACTTTCATCCCATCGCATCCCCCACCCAGTACCCAAGTAGCATAGGGCCGCAGCCTCTGCCTTCGTACACTCAAGCCTCTGAGGGGAGAGTCGACGATGCACAACCACGAAGGCGTAGTGAGCGCCATGTCCCAGGCAACCGACGCCGGGCAGGCCGCCGAAGAGTTGGCGCGACAGCTGCTGCATCCGTATCTGGGTTTTGTGCTGTTTTTCTGCTCGGCCTCCTACGATTTGCAGGCCCTGGGCAATGCCTTGCAGCACTGCTTCGGCAGCGTGCGCGTGGTCGGTTGCACCAGCGCCGGCGAGATCACGCCCCAGGGCTACGGGCGCAATTGCGTGACCGCGATGGGCTTTAACCATGCGCACTTTTCCATTGCCACTGAACTGATCGACCAGGTCGAGCACTTCAGCCTGATCGATGCCCAACATATGGTCGAACGCCTGGTGGGCGGTTGCCGCAGCAACACCCTGGCGCCGATCAAAGGCAACACCTTTGCCCTGACCTTGCTCGATGGCCTGTCCAGCCGCGAAGAAATGGTGCTCGCTGCCCTCAGCGCGGCTCTGGGGGATATCCCGCACTTCGGCGGCTCGGCCGGTGACGACAACTTCCTGACCCACACCCATGTGTATTTCAACGGCGCGTTTCACAGCGGCGCGGCGGTGGTGGTGTTGGTCAACACCTGGCTGGATTTTGAAGTGTTTACCACTCACCACATCCTGCCGCGTGCGGAAAAACTGGTGGTGACCGCAGCCGACAGCCCGTCCCGCCGGGTATTCGAACTCAATGCCGAACCTGCCGCTGAAGAATACGCGCGGCATATCGGCGTGGCGGTGGCCGACCTCGATCACCGCATCTTCGCTGCCCACCCGCTGGCAGTGCGCATCCACGACCAGTATTACGTGCGCGCCATCCAGCAAGTGCATGACGACCTCAGCCTGAGTTTCTACTGCGCGGTGGAAAACGGCATCGTGCTCACCGTGATGGAACCCGGGCCGATCCTGCCAAACCTGCAAAACCTGTTCGACGGCCTGCACACGCGCCTCGGCGACCTATTGCTGACCATCGGCTGCGACTGTTTCCTGCGGCGCCTGGAGCTGGAAGACGCCGACACCCTGGAACAGATCGGCGGTTTCCTGCAGGACCAACGCGTGCTGGGCTTCAACACCTACGGAGAACAGTTCAATGGCATGCACATCAACCAGACCTTTACCGGGGTCGCCATTGCCCGAGGACGCGCGCCTGGGCCGCACTGAACTGCTGGCCGAACTGGCGCGTCTGCGGGGGGACAACCACAAGCTGGCGCGGATCAATGCGGCGCTGATCGAACGCATCGAGTCCGGCGTGTCCCAGGGCAATGACCCGTACACCACGTTCCAGCACTCGGTGGTGTTGGCCGAGCAAGTACGTGAGCGTACCGACGCCTTGAACCAGGCAATGGCCGAACTGCGCGCCAGCAACCACTTGTTGATCAATGCCCGCCTACGCGCCGAAACCCTGCGCCGTGAGCAGGCCGCCGCGCAAAAAGCCCAGGAAAGCGAACGCTGGATTCGCCTGATCACCGACCACGTCCCCGCGCTGATCGGCTACCTGAATGCCGACCTGGTGTATGAGTTCACCAATAAAGTCTACGAACAATGGTACTGCTGGCCTCCGGGAATGATGCTCGGCCAGAGCCTGCGCGAGGTCCATAGCGAGCAGCACTGCCAGCGTCTCGATGCGTATGTCGCGCGCGCTCTGGCGGGGGAGAGCGTGACCTTTGAGTTCGCCGAAACCAATATCAACAACCAGGAGCGCTACATGCTGCGCTCCTACGTGCCCAACCGCCTGGCCACGGGCGAAGTAGTGGGGATTTTCGTGCTGATCCGCGACATCACCGAGCGTCGTCGCACCGCCGAGGCCCTGCATCAGGCCTATCAGAACCTGGAGCAGCGTGTCGCCCAGCGCACCTCGGAACTCACCGCGCTCAACGACCAGTTGCTCAAGGAAATCGACGAGCGCCGCCGCATGGAAACCCGTCTGCGCGAGGCCAAGCGCGAAGCCGAACAGGCCAACCTGTCGAAGACCAAGTTCCTTGCCGCCGTCAGCCACGACCTGCTGCAACCGCTGAACGCCGCGCGGCTGTTCACCGGCGCCTTGCTGGAACGTCGCGAGCCCCAGGCCAATGAAACCCTGGTGCGCAATGTGAGCAATTCCCTTGAAGACGTGGAAAACCTACTGGGCACCCTGGTGGATATTTCCAAGCTGGACGCCGGCGTGATCAAGGCCGATATCGCGCCGTTCGCCCTTAGCGAGCTGCTGGACAACCTGGCGGCCGAATACACCGAACTGGCCCGCAGCGAAGGGCTGGAATTGCATTTCATCGGGTGTTCGGCGTTGGTGCACAGCGATATCCAGCTGCTGGCGCGGATTCTGCGCAACCTGTTGAGCAATGCGATTCGCTACACCTATAGCGGCCGCGTGGTGTTGGGCTGTCGTCGCCAGCATCAGCGCTTGTCGATCCAGGTGTGGGACAGTGGCATGGGCATCGCCGAGGAGCGCCTGGAGGAGATTTTCCAGGAGTTCAAACGCGGCGATGTGCAGCGTCGCGATCAGGATCGCGGGCTGGGGTTGGGCCTGGCCATTGTGGAAAAGATCGCCGGCATCCTGGGCCATCGTATCAGCGTCAAATCCGTACCCGGCAAGGGTTCGATGTTTGCCGTGGAGGTGCCCTTGAGCGCCACCGCGCCCAAGACCTTGCCCGTACCGAGCATGAGCGAACCGATGCTGGAGCGTTTACAGGGCGCCCGGGTATGGGTGCTGGATAACGACGCGGCGATCTGCGCCGGCATGCGCACCCTGCTCGAAGGCTGGGGCTGCCAGGTGGTCACCGCCTTATCGGAACAGGACCTGGCCGGCCAGGTGGACAACTACCACGCCGAGGCCGACCTGCTGATCGCCGACTACCACCTGGACAACGACCAGAACGGCGTCGACGCCGTGGCCCGCATCAACGCCCGCCGCGGTCGCCCGATACCGGCGCTGATGATCACCGCCAACTACAGCAACGAACTCAAGCAACAGATCCGCGAACAGGGGCACACCTTGATGCACAAACCGGTACGGCCGATGAAGCTGAAAACTGCCATGAGCCATCTACTGGGCAAGGGGAGGAGGGGGCAAGCCCCTGATGGCGGCCTGTCAGCCAGCTCATGCATTGACTGAACCACTGCTATCGGGGGCAAGCCCCCTCCCACCTTTTGCCTTTCGTTTGTCTGGAAGGCCAGCGGCGTAGGCACGAGCGAGGATTGAGCATAATCGGTGCTGATCCACACAGATCAAGATGTGGGAGGGGGCTTGCCCCCGATGGCGTCCGGTCAGCCAGCCCATGCATTGACTGAACC
>NZ_JAEILC010000149.1:0-5642 GCF_016307435.1 Pseudomonas sp. S4_EA_1b
TGGGGTTGTACGCCGGAATCCCAGAAATTTCCGTCAGCCCAGCTCCAGTCCCGCCACGAGCGCATCCAGGTCGATGAACTTGCCGTCAGTCTGGAAGGTGTAATGCCCGTTCAGCAGGATGTGCCGCCAGGCCGCTGGCGACATCTGCGTGATCAACGCCAGCGCCTTGGCATTGCCAGCTGCCTCGTACTTCGTCAGCAGCAGGGACAGGATCGCCGAGTTGTAGAAGATGATCGCGTTGCCGATCAGCCTGGCGCACTGGTTGCTGATCTCGATTTCGATGTCGGTGCGGCCGGTCAATTCCTTCTTCCCACCGACTTGGGCGATGGTCGAGCGTAGCTGGTGATAGGACTCAATGCGGTTCTGCGAGCGGTGAACATTACGCTCCAGTTGCGGGTCGCGCAGGTAGCGCAGTGTGTAGATACTGCGGATGAGCTTGTCGAACTCGAAGATTGCGCGCCGCGTCGGGTTCGGCGCCGTATAGGTGCACAGCTTGCGGATCAGCGTGCCCTGCGTCATTTCCTTCAGGCCCAGTGTGGCGACGATTCGGTCGATGTTCGCCTTCTCACCGACGATGAGTTGCCGGTCGATCTGGCCAGCCGGCCGGATCAGGCATTTCTCGTACAATGCCAGATCATCGGCGCAATACAGCTCCTGCAACTGGTCGTCGAGGTCGGTGAAGCGCGGCTCGAAACGAAGTCCGAACCAGTGCAGGATGGCGAAGTTGGCCTTGTTGATGCTGTGCATGTCGCCGGTGATCGCGCTCGGCACGATGTCCGACGTGTTGCGGTACCAGATGTCGAACACGTGGTGAGCCTCGTACTCGTGTGCGCCTATCAGGTAGCCGTTCAACGGCACGTGATTGCACAGCAGCGTGTAGGCGACGACGCCCTTGCCGCGGCCGAAATATTTGCGCGAGTAGCGCGCCTTCACAGTTGGTCGCTCGACGCCGAATTTCTGCCCATCAACGGCACCGTACAACGAATCGAGGTCGAACGAGTAATGCGGGAAGATCGGCAGTGCGGCGATGGCGTTGCTGATGCAATCGTTGGCCACATGTAGCGTCGCCTGGCGCAGGTACTGCTGGTAGGTACTCTCCAGGACGTGGTACGGGATGTCGCTGGTACGTGCCATAACCTGGTTGCCGTGGTTCATGGCTTGGGCAATGATCACCGCCATCAGACTGTCGGCGTCGGCTACCTTCTTCGCATAGCGTGGCTGCAATGGTGTCAGCGCCGACAGGAACTGGCACTGGCCGTTGACGAAGCGAAACACGTCGGCGACATCGCAGTATGGCAGTTGCTCGTAGAGAGCTTGCTCGCGCGCCTTCTGGTTCTCCCCCTTGGGCTTGCGCCAGGTCAGTCTCTGCGTGTCCTTGTCGTATTCCAGGTGCGTCAGCTTGCCCTGTTTCAGCTCGCGATTGAACGCCACCCATTGCGCACGCAACTCGGCCGCCAGTGCATCGAGCTGGGCACTGACCGGCTGCCGCAGGAAGGGGATGTCCATCTGCGCGAGCACGGCGGCTTTCTCGTCCATCGAAACCAACTCGTCGGACAAATGCCGGTGCTGCAAGCTGTCGTCAATGTAGAGCTCGCCCGCCTGGAAGCGTTTCCTGACCTGACGGTAAAGCCAGAATTCGTAACGATCGGCATGCAGGCCTGTCGGCGTGCCTTCGGCATCGAACATCAGCAGGTACGGACGCAAGCGTTTCGGCAGCGTTGCCGCCGGACATTCGTCGAGTGGCCGTTGTGATAGGCGCTGCTGCTTGGCGAACACGCTCTTGGCCCAAGTCAGCGCCGCGAGCCATGGGTTATCGGGGGCCGTGCCGGCGAAGTCGAGCGCGACGTACAGCGGCCGTAGATGGCGTCGAATGCGTTCGGCCAGGCCGTCCACCGCCTGCCAGTGCAGCGCCAGTTTGTTCAGTGGCTTGACGCTCATGCGCTGCGCCGTGTTTTGCAGCAATTCCCTGGACATGATTTTGTAGGCGCGTTGGCGCACCTCGCCGAACGGCGTCGGATCGGCCACGCTGTCGTCCACGTACAGCGACAGCAGGCGGCCAACCTGCGGCGTTTCCTGATGGCGTCGCAGCTGTTCGGCGACAAAGGACTGTTTCGCACCCGTGCGGCTCTCGTCCTCAAGTTTTTTCATGTGGAAGGCCATCGCGTCGACCAGGTTGTCGGTGAGCTGCCGGTAACGTACCCAGGCATAGCACAGCAGGTAGAGCCGGGTCTGCTCCGCCTTCAGGTGGCGCAGGTCATGGACGGTATAGAAGTTCGCCAGGCTCGCGTAGTACAGCAGGTTCTGCTGCGAGATGCCGAGCTTGGGCAGCAGCGCCTTGGCGATCCCGTGCAAGGACTTCAGCGTGGCGCGCTTCTCGCGCTCCCCTGCCATCTGACGCCAGCCGAAATCTTTAGCGTCCTGCTTGAGCGCTGCCAGTTGAGACAGGGTGTCGTCACGCACCAGGAGCTGGCCCAGCGCAGCTTTGGCCGATTCGTCCAACACTTCTGCCAGCAAGCCGCCCAAGCGCCTGCGTTCGGTGGACAGGGCTTCACTGACCAGCTCTTGTAAGGTGGTGTGGCCGGGCCGGATGATTTTGTGCTCGCTGAGCCAAACGATCAGTTCGGCGGCCACGAATCCTGGCATTACGTCGCGCCGCACGATCTGTTCAGCCTGCTGTGCCAGTTGCGGCAGGAAGCTAGCCGCCCACGACCGGTAGCCGAACAGTTCGGCGATCTGACCCCTCTGGCTGTAGTGCTCATGCTTGGTGATCGCCTTGCGTTCGAACGCTTCGCCGTGGAAATAGCGACTCAGCACGAAGGCGCAATCGTCCTCGACCTCATGCCAATCGAAGCGGAAGAAAGCATGCTTGGCCTTGAAGTAGCCGATCTGCAAGACGCAATAGACTTGGGCCTGCAGGCTAGGCCGGCTGCTGGCGAACGCCAGTTCAGATTCGGTCAACGCCAGGTATTCCAGCCGCTGAGCATCGTCGAAGTCCGGTAGGCCGTACAAGGCTTCCTGCTCTGCGTCAGAAAAGACGGTGAGTAGCTTATTCTTGTTGCTCATCGACCGTCCTTCCCGCACCACGCCAACCTGCTCGCGTCAATGTTTCGATCAACGTAGTGCGCTTGACATTGAAGTTGCGGCACACCGCCGCCTTAGACATGCCGCCATCGAGCGCGGCGACGATGGCGTCCAGCTTCTCACCAGTGATCGCCTGCGGCCGGCCGCCGATCCGGCCGCGTTTGCGTGCGGCGGCCAAGCCCGCGACGACGCGCTCCTGAATCAAGGCGCGCTCGTACTGCGCGAGCGCACCGAACACCTGGAACAGGAATTCGCCCGAGGGCGTCGTAGTGTCCAGGTTCTCTGTCAGCGAGCGGAACGCCACCCGCTTGTCCTTGAGCGAAGTCACAATGGCGAGCAGGTGCGACAGCGAGCGACCGAGCCGGTCGAGTTTCCACACCACCAGCACATCGCCGGCTCGAACGAACTCAAGCGCCCGCGCCAAGCCGGCACGGTCATCCTTCGCGCCAGAGGCACGATCCTCAAACAGGTGACGCGGATCGACGCCGGCGGCGAGCAGCGCGTCGCGCTGCAAGTCCGTGCTCTGGCGGTCGGAGTCCGACGACACGCGCATGTAGCCAACCAACATAGGCGGATAACCATCAAAAACAGGTTTCCGCATAATAGTGAATAGCGATAGAGTTTTCCGTACATTTTTGAGGGGGTGTTGCACAGGTAGCACAGCGGCGGCTGACAGCCTGTCGCAAAACAAATGTTTTACGACACCTCCTTGAGGTTGCCGCGTTTACATCATTACCTGAACAGGTATAAAATTCCGTCATGACAAACAAAGAAAAACCGCTCGAATGGATCGCGAGCAGCCACAAGGATTTGATGGCGTTGCCGTCCGACGTGCGTCGCCGTTTCGGTTACGCGCTCTCGTTGGCGCAGATAGGCGATCAGGATGACGCAGCAAAGGTGCTCAAGGGGTTCGGTGGTGCCGGCGTGCTGGAGGTCGTCGAAGACGATGCCGGCGGCACCTATCGAGCGGTATACACGGTCAAGTTTGCGGAAGCGGTGTTCGTCCTGCACTGCTTCCAGAAGAAGAGCAAGAGCGGAATCGCCACGCCAAAGGCCGACATGGACATCATCCGCGCTCGGCTGAAGGTGGCCGAGGTATTGGCACAGGAGCTACGAAATGCAAAAACGAATCATTGAAGGCGTCGAGGTTCAGCGCAGCTCGGGCAACGTCTTTGCCGACCTTGGACTGCCTGACGCTGAAAAGCTCAAGATCAAGACCGGCCTGGTGGTCGAGATCAGGAGGGCCATGCGCGCCCTTGGGCTGACTCAACAAGCGGCGGCCAAACGCATGGGCATCCCGCAACCGAAGGTGTCGGGCATGATGCGCGGCGACTTCACCAATCTATCCGAACGCAAGCTGATGGATTGTCTGAATCGCCTCGGCTACGACATCGAAATCAAGGTACGGCCAGCAGCCGAGCCGATCGGGCATCTAACGCTCGCAACCGCTTAATCGGAGCCCTCCTGATGGCAGCCCGCATCACCGACGACGAATGGGACGAACTGACTCCCGAGAATTTCGATACCACGGCACTGCTGCGTGCAGTCGATGCCGTGGACGTGCTGCGCGGCGATTTGAATGACAGCGCAGACGGCGCACCTCCGCAACTGCGCACCGACCTGTTGAAGCTGCATCAACTGGCAATGGCCGCGTTCAACGAGGGATCACGCAGCCGAGTGGCTGAGCTATTTGATCTCGCCGTGGATCTTCAGGATCAGGTTGATCATCTGATGACCTCGCTGGAACAAGTGCAAGAAACCCTGTCCCGGTTGACGGCGCTCTACCCAGAAAGCCTGTCCTGAATGTTCTTGGAGACAACCACATCATGAGCCGCAGCCGCCGCAAAACGCCCATCGTTGGGCACACGACCTGCCGTAGCGAGCGCGAGGACAAGAAACTCTGGCATCAGCGCTGGCGAACTCACGAGCGCACCGCGCTGGCCAGCGCGTCGCCGGAAGCTCTATGCGCCCATCTGCCTCTACTGGAAAACCAGGTCAGCAACGTCTGGTCGATGGGTAAGGATGGCCGCTCCTACTGGCCCATCAAGCGCCAGGCCGCCACGGCGGATCGCATTGCCAACCACAAGGGACGCAATCCGCAAGAGCGCGCCTCCCTGAAAAAGCGTCTGCTGCGCAAGTGGATGAGCAAATGAACCTGTCCACCATCGAGGCGCTGGCTATCGCTTGGGCGCGAATCGCTGAAGAAGCAGAACTCCCAGCCGGCTACGAGGGCACGGCGACGCCAGAGGCGCATCGGGCCTGCGAGGTGATCCAGGAGCGGATTCGAGAGCACGTCGTCGCCACCAATGACATGCGGCTGTTCGGCCTGCTGCACCTGCTTGGGCAGGCGTCGCTGCGCATGGAGCAAGCGCTGTGGCCGGAAGAATATGCGCGGATGACCCGCGAGGTCGAGGAAGCTCTCCGAGAGGCCGACGACCCCAACGCCAAGTCGTACACCCACGAAGAAGTCATGCGGGCGATGCAGGAACTCATCGACCAAGCGCGAGACAAGCCATGTTGATCGGCTGACGGAAATTTCTGGGTTTCCGGCTTACAACCCC
>NZ_JAEILC010000015.1:0-144509 GCF_016307435.1 Pseudomonas sp. S4_EA_1b
GACCGGTTGAATCCGCCCTGTTTAACACGACCAGAATGGTGTTGTAGTGCTCACGTGATGAGATCTCCCATACATGAAAGCGCGCCTCGTTCGCGGGTACCAGTTTCTACATTAGCCACTAAGCTACTCCCGCCTCGGTTGTCAGCAAGTTCCCCGCGCACTACAGCACTACATCCGGTCCCACCCTGCCGATCCAGGTGGCCCTGCCCCTGAGCCAGAGGTTAATTTGCTCATAGGCTATGCCGCCAAACAGAGATGACTTCAAGCTTGAGGAACCGGCCTTAAGCACCAGCAACAATCCGCTGGTCTGGATCGCCATGCGTAGTTCCTGCAATGCGAGGCGGACGGGTGTTACTGGCTGAGAATGACCTTGATCGCTTTTTCCTGGGCCGCGTTGCCAAAGACCTCGTAAGCCTGAAGTATGTCATTCAGTGCGAAGCGATGAGTGATCAACCGGCCCGCATCGATTTTGCCAGCTTGCACCGTCTTGATCAGCATCGGGGTAGTGTTGGTGTTCACCAACCCGGTGGATATGTTGATGTTTTGGATCCATAGCTTTTCCAGATGTAGCTCCACGCTCTTACCGTGCACTCCCACGTTGGCAATATGGCCACCTGGGGCTATCACCGATTGACAAGTATCGAAAGAAGCTGGAATTCCCACCGCCTCAATTGCGACATCCACACCAATGCCATTGGTCAATTCAAAGATACGCTCGATAGCATTTTCGGTCTTGATGTCGATCACGTGGGTGGCACCGAAACGTTTGGCAACCTCCAGGCGATTGCTATCACCGTCGACCGCGATCAGCATGGCCGGAGAATAGAATTGAGCCGTCAACAATGCCGCCATACCCACCGGCCCCGCCCCGACTATCACCACGCTGTCACCAGGCTTGACCTTGCCGGCCAAGACCCCGATTTCAAACCCTGTGGGCAAGATATCGCTCAGCATCACCAGGGCTTCCTCATCCGCACCCGCAGGAACCGGATAAAGGCTGTTATCGGCATGCGGAATGCGGACGTATTCAGCCTGAGTTCCATCGATCATATGGCCAAGAATCCAGCCGCCGTCAGCGCAGTGAGAATACATCTGACGCCGACAGTTGGCGCAACTGCCACAAGAGGTCACACAGGAGATCAGCACATGATCACCAGGTTTGAAATTGCGTATAGCCGAGCCGACCGTCTCGACAATGCCAACCCCTTCATGGCCAAGGGTCCGTCCAGGCGTAACCGCAGGAACATCGCCCTTGAGGATATGCAAGTCAGTGCCGCATATTGTGGTGTGCAACAAACGAATAACGGCGTCAGTAGGTTTATCGATGACAGGGGTAGGCTTGTCGGTCCAGTCTTTAATGCCAGGACCTTGATAGACGAGGGCTTTCATAGTGTCTTCCTTTATCCGATAGAACATCAGGATGGAGCGCACGTGCTGGACTGGCGGCCTTCTTTGAGGCACTGAGTATTCCCTGACCGGCAAAGTAAAGGCTGGCCCAATTAAATCATCACTCATTGAATAAATCAAAGGATTACCAACCCGGCACGCCCTCACGGATCCTCGCGGAAAACCCTGTGGAGTCCTCCTTCGCACGCTCAGTGATGCGGCCGACCTCTCGCAGTGCTTCAAGCGAATAAGCCGGCTGCAGGCCACCGACATCGTGAACATAGCCAGGCAGGTAACCGGTCAGGAGCAACCGGTAATCCATCGGCAACCCTGTCACAATGGTGTTCATCATGTCGAAAACAATGCTGGTACAGTTGGCGCTGACGGTATTGTAAAAGCGCGGGTGACTCAGCAAATCATTGGCCTGCTCAACGTAGGACAACAACAATGCTTTGCGCTGGGGCGCCGATAACACAATACGATAGAGGTAATCGTCCTCACCGCGCACGTTGGTTCTAACCCGCAACGCGTCACGTTCATCGGTCGCCAGAATACTGACTTCGTACTGCTTGAAAAATCCGCTGATCGCAGAATAGCTCTCGCCCTTTTCCTTACGGGTTTCGACACTGAACAGCAAAAACCTACCATCCTCGAAACCGAACGACACCAAGATGTGGGCTATGGCAGGCATCCCCCAGTACGAAGTGATGAGGTCCACCGAAGACAAGTGCTCCAGGTCATATTCACGTGTTTCCCAACGGGCACGGTAATCTTCATCCGTCTGCCACTCGAAGTTGCGCACATTGCTCATTGTCAGCCGGCTGCCTTCAAGTTTCCCGGAGGTCATCTGCGCGACATCGTCTGCCCAGATGCGCTCGTTCGACGGTGTGAGCGTACCCCACCAGACTCCGATAGTTGCCAGTAATACGGCGTAACCGAGAACGGCTCGCCAGGGCCTTGTGCTCCATGTCAGTACCGCAAAACCTATTCCGCATAGACACCATACGAAGATCACTGCATTACAGGCCCACAACGGCAATGGCAGTCGATAACTCAACGCCAGTGCACCCCAGGCGATAAGACCGGTACCTATCAGGGTCAGCAGGCTGCGCAGCAATAGGTCGATAACCTTACGCACAGGTCTCATTGGCGCCTCCCTGGGGAGTCTTTCATATCTGCAAGATGCTGTTGAAGGACACGGCGAATCTCGATAATTGCCTCGGGGGTTTCTTGCACGCTATGACCTGAGGACACTATTTTTTCCGATTGCGCACCGAGCAGATGGCTGCTGCTATAGGGCACTACTCCGTCGTCAGAAAGGGTCAGCGCAATAGACGGCGTGTAGTTACCGATAATGCTGTGATACTGCACCTTTGGGGAGATAGGAAGATCTGCCACCGCCATTACAAGCGGATCATGATTGCTCAAGTTGTCGATACTGTTTAGCGGACGCACCATAGCGGCTGAGGAGGCACTGCCAGGCATCACCAACAATTGTCCCAATTGCTTGAACCGATCGAGCACCGACACCGGCAACTGTACTAGTCCGGCTGCCCAACGTGAAATGCGATTCTCGGCGAACGGCGTACCCTGGTGCGGCGCGGCGACGAAAATCGCGCGGCTGACCTGAGGCAAAGGCGAGAACTTCAGAAACGGATCTAGATTTTTGTGTGCAGCCGCCAGTTGTCGATCATTCAGTTTGTACTTGGCCAACAACGTATCTCCCACCCCGGCTCCAGACGTCGATACCATAAGGCGCGACAGGACACCACCCATGCTGTGACCTACCAGAACCACGTCACGACTGGCCCGCGCTGTTCCCTCGGGATCGAAATGCTGCAACGTCTCCTCAATGACGCTACGGATGGTGGCATTGTTTAGCGCAAGCGGCAGGTTCGTCGGATAGTACAACTGCCACACTTGGTAATTGCGTCGCAGGTGTTCATCACCGAGGACTTCATTGGCAACGTTAATCCAGGCCTCGGGGCTACTTGCCAAACCATGCAACATGATCACGACATGGCGCTCTGGGTCGTACGGCTGCAAGAGATATAGATGGGGCTTTTTCAGGACATCCCCCCTCCCTACCAACGTAAGCAACGATTGACGCGCAAAACCGGAACGCGCTAGCCACAAACCATAGCCCGAGGTGAAGTTGGCCGCCAACGGCGTTTCAATGCCGCCAAGCGTCACAGCGTCTTGGTGATACGGGTCGTAGGCCAGCACTTCGACCTCATCGGTGGCTAACACCTGCTCAAGGGTTTGGCCTGGAAAACGAGCGACTGCGGTCACCGCTGGAAAAGGCGTTTCGCTCCAGGACTGTTCGTCGCTGTCGCTGTTAACCACCTTTTTCGCTGTGACAGCCACTAGTTCAGCACCGAGTCCATCACGGCGATACTGGTTGCGCAGTCCTGCAAAAGATAATGAGGCGGCAGGAATCAATTCTTGTGGCAAAAAACGTTCATTGGCCAGACGCACATTTTCCATACGTCCGAACACCGTCCAGCGTCCTGCACGTAGCCGGAAATTCCCCCGGTCATCCTCGGCCTGTGGCGGACGACCGCGATACCGTTCGAATAACTCACTGAGTGCTTGCTGGACGGAAAAGTTGTAGTAATCGCGCACCTGTGATTGACGGTCTTCCAAAGCTCTCTGACTGGGCGATCTAGTTGTCAGGAACAGATAAGCGTAGGCATAACGTGCGCTCTCCAAAAAAGCATCGGTACGGCCTTCGGCACTTAACGAACTGCGCGAATCCTGAGCCTCTTGTAGCCATAATTCAGACAGCGTGGAAAGACGCTGTTCCTCGCCCAACCCTGCGTTAAGACGCACCTGTTCACGGCAGGCACTTGGGTTCTCACTGCAGTCTTTTTCGGCAACTCCGGCGACCTGTAGCGAGGTACGCGCGGCGACACTGAGCTTTCCTGACGTCAGCGCATCGCCACGACGAAGCGAGAGATAATCGCGATTATCAACGGCATTGACCTTGACCCCGGCGCAACCGACGGTAGCGATCATGAGTACGACCAACATTGCTCCAGGACAGATACGAACCAAGCCATTCAATTGTTGCAACGACACAAAAAGACCTTACTAGTGAACTAACGAAAATGAGCGCATCCGCCGTGCGGCGGAAGACGTTGCTATCAGGCCATTTGGCTAATCGTTCTGCGAAAACGGGAAAGAGGACTCGCCTCGACGTCCACACTGAATAACGATGGTTGAGCCCCGATCGAGAGCAGCCGTCGCATGTAAGACGCATCACGGCTCAAATGCTACGATTAGCCCATCATGAAAATTTATTCATCGATCGCTGATTAAATCCCTGCTTGGCTCTGCATGTCAACCAACCCGTCTAGACCAAGGTATTTGAACCAATGCACACCGAACTCACCAAACGGCGAGGCCGACCACCGAAAGCCAATGAGATCAAACCTGATGCCATCATTCGGGCGGCCCTAAAGTCGTTTGCAGCGCACGGCTTCGAAGGCGCTAGTCTGCGGCGCATCGCTTCCACTGCAAACGTCGACGTGGCTCTGATATCACACCGGCACGGCACAAAACTCGAGCTTTGGAAGGCTGTCGTAGACGACATCGCAGATAAGTTTGTCGTGCAACTGAGCCGACCACACGAGCCCTTCGATCCCGCTAACCAGACATCCATGCAGCGATTGCTGTTTGCCGTCGACCAGATGATTGATTTTTCAGCTGCATCACCTGAAATATCGATGTTCGTGATCAAGGAAGTCGCGCAGCAGCACGAAAGATTCCTTTATGTTTATGAGCGTCTCATAGGGCCCGCCCAAGAAGTGTTGCTACCCATTGTTGAGCATGCTGTCGCTGATGATTTTCTAAAAAACGTCGACCCCCATCTGTTTTTTTATAATGTTTCTGGTGCCATTGCTCTGACGGTTTCGTTGCGATCTTTCGTCGGGCAGTTTGGGCGTAATGCATTCAGTTCAGAAAGCTTTTCATCCAGTATGAAATCGTTGTGGAGGGTACTTCTTCAGCAGGAAATCTGAGCGTCCCGCTGTGTCCCAAGCCGTAACCGTTTGATATCGCTGCCCGCAGATGGGGTTGTTTGTGCCATCGATACCAAAGCCAGACAGTCTGGTCCTTTTAATTGCCTTTTTACTAACCAAACACAAGTTATTACTAGCGAATGAGGCGCAGATTTCTGCTCTCCAACTGCGAAAGTAAGGCCACCGTCATGCCTCCAGCCGCATCAGCAATTCTCCTCGCCACGACCATTGGCTTCTCGGCGCTAGACGGCTTGATGTTGGGCATGCGCGGCGATGCGATGGACCCGGCGCGGTGATTTCCTCATGGAAATCTGGAAGCTGGGCCTGGAAAGAGTCAGCCATAAGCTCTACCACGAGTCAGGCCTGCTGGGGGTTTCCGGAATTTCCAGCGACCCGCGTGAACTGCTTGAGGTAGAAACCGGTGAACCTCGCGCAGCCATGGCCCTTGCCTTATAAATGCGCCGTTTCCTGCATGAAGCCGGCGCGCTGCTGGCGACCTTGGACGGCCTGGACGTACTGGTGTTCACCGCTGTCGTCGGCGAACACAACGCAACGATTCGGGCACGCATGTGCGCGAGCCTAGAGTATCTGGGCATCGAACTGGATGCGGTGATTTCGAGTCCGACCAGCCGGGTCACCGTGGTGGTCGAGCCCAGCAATGAAGAGCGGGGTTGCGCCCTGGATGCTTGGCATATAACCCAGGTGGGCATCTGATTGGGCTCGGGTTCGTGTGCCAGGCAATGCCCAACGGCGGAGTCCAGCGTAGACGCTAGGCCCATTGGACAAAGCGTCGCGTGCGCGCCAACGCACGCGATCGTCAATTCAAGGACTTGCGCAGGCGTGAAAGCGCGACGAAAAAGAACACGCTGCCAATCGTCACCAACGCCAGTAGCTGCGGCCAGATGATCGACAATGAAGCACCACGAAACAGAATCGCCTGACTGAGCTCGACGAAATGCGTGGTGGGTGCCGCCAGCATGATGTTCTGCACCCCTTCGGGCATGCTTTCACGGGGGGTCATACCTCCCGAGAGGATTTGCAAAGGAATCAGCGTCAGGATGATCAACAGCCCCAACTGGGGCATCGAGCGGGCCAGGGTACCGTAGAAAATTCCGATCGATGTGGTGGCAAACAAATGCAAAGCAGCGCCCGCCAGGAACAGTGCGAGCGAGCCATTGATAGGAATCTGCAACCACTTCTCGATGATAAAAAACATCGACAACCCCGCCGCTGCCAGCACTACCAGTGCCATTGACCAGACTTTGGCCACCATAATTTCAAACGGAGTGATGGGCATGACCAACAGATGTTCGATGGTCCCGTGCTCACGCTCGCGAATCAGCGCTGCACCGGTGAGGATGATCGATAGCATGGTGATCTGGTTAATCACCTCGTTGATCGCTCCGAACCAGCTGGAAATCAAATTCGGATTGAACTCCATATGGACCACCGACACGACCTCGTCGGCCGTGACAGCGCGGTAATGCTTGAGAAACTCGGCCACCTCCGTGCCTATGATCTGCTGGATATAGCCAGCCCCAGAAAACGCCTGGCTAATCTGGGTGGCATCGACGTTGACCTGTATCGTCGGCTTACGCCCGGCAAGCAGGTCCTGCTGGAAGCGCGCGGGGATATTCAGCGTGAAGGTATAGACGCCCGAGTCCATGCCACGGTCGATCTGGGAGTAGTCGATATCCACCGGCTTGAGGAAGTACGGCATCTGGAACGCGTTGATGATTTGGTTGGACACCTGCGACCGGTCTTCATCGACGATCCCAATGCTGGCCCGGTGCGGCGTCTCCGGCACACTGGTGGCAGCCGAGTAAACACCGAGGGTGAACGAGAATACGATCAGCGCCAGCAACGCCGGGTCGTGGTACAAGCTACGCAGTTCCTTGATGCCCAATTGCAGGATGTTGGAGAGACTGGACACTCACTTCTCCTGCTTTTTCAGGCCGGCGACGCTGAACAGCGTCAGCAGCGGGATGGCAATCAATAACGGGATGAAATAGCCGTACAGATCCGCCAGCCCTAACCCCTTGGAAAACACCCCACGGCTGATGGTGAGGAAGTGACTGGTCGGATACATATTGCCGACCAGCGCGCCCACGCCTTCCAGGGATGACACCGGATTGAGCAACCCGGAAAACTGAATCGCGGGCAGTAGCGTGACGATCGCAGTGCCGAAAATCGCCGCAATTTGGCTGGAGAGGATAGACGACATCAAAAGCCCCATACCCGTGGAACAAATGAGGTAAAAAAAGGCACCGATGATCAAAGTTAGCAGGCTACCTTTGACTGCGACACCGAAGACCATCACCGCCAGCAGCAACAACAGAATAAAATTGATCATCCCCAGGGCGATATAGGGCAATTGCTTGCCCAGAAGGAACTCCAAACGCGTCACGGGCGTGACATACAGGTTGGTGATTGAACCCAGCTCCTTTTCCCGGACTACACCCAAGGCGGTAAGCATGGCCGGGATCAGCATCAGCAACAGCGGGATCACCGCCGGAACCATCGCCGGAAGGCTCTGTACATCGGGGTTGTAGCGATAGCGCAAGGCGATGTCCACCGGGCTGCCGGACGCCGTGCCAGTCGTTTCCAGCAAACGCTGCTGCAAATAACTGGCATGAATCCCGGCCACATAACCCTTGATGGTTTCAGCCCGGGTCGGCATGGCACCGTCGACCCAGAAGCTCACCTCGGGATGGCTGCCGCGCTTCAGGTCACGGCCAAAGCCAGGCGGGATCTCTATCGCCAGGCTTATATCACCTCTTCGCAAGCGCTGATCCAGGTCGTCGTAATCGCGCAGATCCTGCTTCTCGGTGAAGTAACGCGAGCCGGAGAGGTTGAGGATATATTCTTGACTGGATCCCGTCTGGTCGCGGTCAAGCACTGCGTAGCGCAGGTTCTCTACATCCAGATTGATACCATAGCCTATAATCAGCATCAGCAGCCCGGTGCCCAGCAGCGCAAGCGTGGCGCGGACCGGATCACGGCGTAACTCCATGGCCTCGCGACGGCTGTAACTGAGCAGGCGGGACAAGCTGAAGCGCGACTGCCGAACGGTCCTGACAGCATCCGCTGCTTGCGCGACGGCCGCTGGGGCCTCAGCCACTGTTTGCGGGGCCGCGACATCCTCCAGGTAGGCGATAAAGGTTTCTTCCAGCGTTGGTAAACCACGCTTGTCCATCAAGGCTTGCGGCGTGTCACTGTCCAGTACGCGACCGGCATGCATCATCGAAATTCGGTCGCAACGCATCGCTTCGTTCATGAAGTGCGTGGAGATGAAAATCGTCACGCCCTCTTCCCGGGATAACTGGATCAGCAACTCCCAGAAATTATCCCGCGCAACTGGGTCGACACCGGAGGTCGGCTCGTCGAGGATCAGAATTTCCGGATTATGGATAACCGCCACCGCCAGCGACAGACGTTGCCTGACGCCCAGAGGCAGATCATTGGGCAAGCTGTCGGCTACGGAAACCAGGTCAAAGCGCTCAAGCATTTCTTTGATACGCTGGCCCTGCCGCTCCTTGGGTAGATGAAATAGGCGCGCGTGCAACTCAAGGTTCTGCAAAACGCTCAACTCGCCATACAGCGAGAAGCCTTGAGACATGTAGCCCACGCGGCGTCGAGTCTCGATGTCCTTGGGGTCGACATCCTGCCCGAACAGCTGAGCCTTGCCTTCGGTAGCGGGCTGTAACCCAGTGAGCATCTTCATGGTGGTGGACTTGCCACAACCATTGGAGCCCAGGAAGCCGAAAATCTCGCCCTTCTCGATACGAAAATCCACATGATCCACGGCGACGAAATCCCCGAAGCGACAGGTCAGGCCGTGGGCTTCAATCGCCACAGCAGCTTCTGCTCCTTGGGTTTTACGTGGCGGAATGACCAACGTGTGATGGCCACGGCGCTTTTCTTCTGGAAGCAAGGCGATAAAAGCCTGCTCCAAATTTTCGCTGTGGGTGCGCTCCAGCAGCTCAGCGGGCGAGCCGGTGTCCAATACCCTACCGGCATCCATGGCCATCAGCCAGTCAAAGCGCTGAGCTTCGTCCATGTAGGCAGTGGACACCAGTACGCTCATGCCGGGACGATTGCTGCGAATGCGCGCGATCAACTCCCAGAACTGATTGCGCGCAAGCGGATCGACGCCAGTAGTCGGCTCGTCAAGGATCAGCAGGTCAGGATCATGGATCAACGCACAGCACAGGCCCAGTTTCTGCTTCATGCCTCCGGAGAGTTTGCCCGCTGGGCGATCGGTGAAGCCATCGAGGCCGGTGCTGCGTACCAAATCATCGATACGTCGCTTGCGCTCGGCTTGCCCCTGCCCGAACAGACGGCCGAAAAAATCCAGGTTTTCGAATACCGTCAGAGTGGGGTACAGGTTTTTGCCCAAGCCCTGAGGCATGTAGGCAATGCGCGGGCATACCTGACGTCGGTGCCCGGCATTGGCCATGTCGCCATCCAGCACCTGCAACGAGCCCTGTTGCAGTTTTCGCGCACCGGAAATCAGTGCCAGCAGACTGGATTTGCCAACCCCATCGGGGCCGATCACCCCAACCATGCAGTCAGCCGGTATCTGCAGCGTCACGTCGTCCAGCGCACATTGCTTACCGTAGTGCAGGCTTATTCCGGCAAGCTGCGCGACGGTGGTTTGAGGCGCGGTCATTGCGGCACATTGATCTGAAGTTCAGCCGGCCATTGTGCATCGGTATCCAGCTTGAGGTACGCCATACCGGGCAGGCCAGTTTTGACCTGATTCAGATGTTTTTCCAGCAGCTTGCGATCAATCCGCGCCTTGACCCGAAACATCAACTTTTCCCGCTCACTGCTGGTCTCCACGGTCTTGGGCGTGAACTGCGCCACACTGGCGACATAACTGACCTGCGCAGGGATCACATACTGTGGCGCAGCATCCAGAATCAGCCGCACGTCAGAGCCCAGCGCCACGCGCCCAGCCTGGGCCGTGGGCAGGAAGAAGGTCAGATAGACGTCATTGAGGTCTACTAGGTTAAGCACCTTGCCGCCGGCGGCCAACACCTCGCCAGGTTGTGCCACTCGGTACTGGACCCGCGCCTGGCGGTCGGTTTTGAGCTGGCTGTCAACGATATCGGCCTGCAACCGATCAACCCCTGCCTTGAGCGCTTCAACGCTAGACTGCGCTTCGATGACCTGGGATTTGGCGGCAATAATCGCTGCTTCGGCCGACCAGACCTGAGCCTTGGCCGAAGCCACCGCCGCCTGGTTGCTTTGCTGCACGGCTAAATCGTCGTCCAACTGCTGACGAGCCACGGCGTTGTACTTGATCAGTTGATCGGTACGTCCGTAGCGTTTTTGCGCGGCGGTCAATTCGGCAACCCGCTGATTGACAGTGGCTTCGGCAGCCTGCTTTTCGCTCTGGCGTTGCTGAACGATGGCGCTGGCGGTTAGCACCGCATTGTCGGCCTGCCGTACCTGGGCCTGGGCCTGTTTCAATTGCGCTTCAAGCACTTGCACATCCATGGTAGCAAGCACCTGGCCAGGCTGAACGAAGTCGCCTTCATCCGCATCAATGGTCAGTATGCGCCCCGCCAACTTGGTGGCCACATCGATTTCAGTGGCCTCGATGCGTCCATTGCCACTGGCAAAACCCTCACCCAGCCCGGATGGTCGAAGCTCCATCCAGGCCCAGAACCCCAAGCCGACGACAATCACCCCGCCCAGCACAAACTTCATCGCGCTTTTCTTGCCTGCCAAGTGCATCACTCTTCCTTAACATTCGATCACAAAGGCGCTCCCGGAGCGCCTGCCCACCAAACCTGGCCGGTAAAAAAATCGCGCACATTTATTTGAGGCTATCAGGCACATCAAGCGCATAAACTGATCTGGATCAGTATTCCGCTAGAAATTTTTGGCAGGTTTGCCAGAACTATCTAAGTAGATTTACTCGTCAACATTCAGCCAGCAGAAGGAGTCGCACATGAATAAAAACGAACTGATCGAGGCTATAGCGAGCTCCACCGACCTCCCGAAGTCTAATGCCGGGCGCGCACTGGAAGCCCTCACAACCATCATATCCACTGCGTTGCAAAGTGGTGAGAACGTCACCTTGGTTGGTTTTGGTACCTTTGCGGTGAAAGCGCGTGCAGCGCGCGACGGCCGCAACCCTCAAACTGGGGGCACCATCAAGATCGCAGCCGCGAAGACGCCTAGTTTCAAAGCCGGTAAGTCGCTGAAAGGCGCGGTTAACTAGACGCCGGCGGCGATTACCCAATACCAACTCTGTGAGAGCGCTGGTATTGGGGCTTCAGCAGCCGAACACGCTTGCCGGCCACAGGGAACTGTCCATGTCATCCATACGAAGCCTGCTTAAACGTCGTTTTCCTCAGATCGTTCATTCGGCACAATTTAATCGCTGCTGAATCCTCAACAGGAATCCAGCCTCAAAAGCATCTTGGCGGTCACCGACAGCAAAGGTCTTGCGGGTTTGCGCCAACGCCCACCACAGGGGAATCTCGCCGGGCGTATCAAGCCAAGCCTGAGCGCATTGCACGCCACGTTCGATCATCGGGGCAAACTCGCTGCCCCAAGGTGTCAAAAGACTTGGACAACCATCCGCAGCGGGAATTGAAAGGTAGTTTTCGTTCATACGCACCCTGGATTTCTGATTTATTGTTAGACGCTGGGCCCAGCTTCGAAAATCTTAACGAAACCAAATGAACGCTCGATAACAGGCATGAGCATAAAATGGCCTAGATCAATGTCAATGTAGACTATACCCCGTGGATTGAGAGTCCCTCTAGGCGCAATTTGCGCGCATGACTCAAGACTACGAACAGCTTCGTCTGCAGCTGGCGCAAAACATCCGCTTGATGCGACGCGTAAAAAATCTTACCCAAGAGCAGCTCGCGCTCATGGCCGAGGTGGATCGCACCTACGTCAGTCAAATCGAACGATGCACGGGCAACCCATCGCTGTTGGTCCTGTGTAAGCTCGCCAATATTTTCGAAATTACCGCAGATCAGTTACTTGTGGAACCCGATATCCTGCGCAGCTCCCCTCACGTCAAATAATAGTCTCACGTCTAACAAACCCGATAGATCCGCCTCCATAATTTCCACTGACAGTCTTCAGCTCCTAACCGAACCTACCCAGGCCATACACCGAGAGCCTGGATCATGCCTGTTGCCTGCTCGTCAATCCCGCCCACAAAGCTACGGCCCTTGGCGCTAAGCATACTGCTGGCGTGCGGCCCTAGCGTGGCGCTGGACACCGGCAGCATCACCTCCTCCGTGCTTTCCCCAAACTGTCTCGAATACAGGGTCGTCGGCATTTGTTTCTGGCTCCTCTGCACGCCCTTCGGCTGCACAGTCAAAACCTCGACCAAGGTTCGTCATTTCATTCCTGAGCTGGTGGTCTCGAGTTACGCCGCCACCGGCAATAACCCCTGGACCGAGATGGCCACCCTATCCTCTCCCATCAGCGGCGCGGAGGGTGGCGGCAACCTGATCACGCCGAACACCCGCCGCGACAACCTACCCCGCTTCAAGAACGTCGATGGCATCGGCCACCCCGGTGGCTGGGTCGCAACGCAACTGGCTTCGCAGTCCGGCTATGCCTGCGCCACCGGCGCTACTGCGTTCATGCCCTACTACCTGAGCACCCTGGACTCACTGGCATGGCGCCATGGCATACCGGAAAGTTTTTACCCCGAGTCGCTCATGCCGGGGATCCGTGAAATCGGTCGTCAAGCTTCGGGAAACATGTGGGGCAACGTTTATCCCAGGCAGGGCTTTCTGGTACAGCCCGACGATTTCAAAGCGGCCGCAGTCATGGCGCAACGGGCCGGCGATGTGATTACCCGCAACTGGCAGCCGCATGTGTACTTACCACTCACGCCCGCCAAACGCGACGGCTACTGGCCGCCTGGCCCGATCGTTGAAAACGATGCTTCGACCCACAAATGGCAATTGCTCTACCCTCAGGTTCAGCCCACGTGCGCCATCTTTCCCAGCGATCCGTTACAGAGCGCGGATGGCGGCTACGCCTGGTCGCTGTGGCGTCCCTATAGCTGCTGCAAACGTGAGGGGCAGACCTTCCTGTTCAGCATCGACTTCGAAGGAGGTGCTTCATGAGTCGGCTTCTCGCGCGACCATGGTTGGGCGTGATGAGTCTGTTGCTCTACGGACTGCTCGCCATGGCCATGCATGCCCACGCCGCCGACGGCGATTATCGCTTAGGTACTCAGGGCGAAGTACTCGACGACCGAGTGATGTACACCATCGGTGGCGGCTCGGCAGTCGGCTCACCGAGTTCGCTCTACCGACCCAGCGGTCTCGGCGTCGGCGGGTCCTGGCGAGCAAACATGATGTGCGGAAACATGAGCCTCACCAATACCCTGCAGAACCAGCTGAACGGCGCCACTGAAGGTTTCCAGCAGATCATGGGCAGCATTGTGCAGAACGCGACCCAAGCCGTGATGTCGCTGCCGGCGTTGATCATCCAGCGCGCCAACCCCGGACTCTATGAGTTGCTCAGTAACGGGGTGATGCAGGGGCGTATCGACTTCGACCGCTCCAAACTGACCTGCCAAGCCATGGCCGAAAAGATGGCGGACAAGGTCGGTCAAGCCGGCTGGGGTGCGCTGGCCAAGAACCAGGAAATGCAAGGCAATTTGGAGCAAACCGGCGGTGATGCGGTGGCCGCGGTGAAAAAAACCGAGACCCATAACGGCAACAATGGGGTGTCCTGGGTCGGCGGTTCGAAGGCGGGGGGGAACGGGCAGACGCCCATTCGGGTGACCTCCGACGTGGTGCGCGCGGGCTACAACCTACTGCATAACCGGACGGTGGATGACAGTGCCTCAATCAGTAGCAGCGACTGTTTGGGTGGGGCCATTTGCCAGACCTGGGCTTCGCCCCAGGAGGAATCCGAATGGGCCGTTCGGGTGTTGGGCGAGAGCGAAGTCGCGACCTGCGACAGCTGCGAAACCCTGCGTGCTACCGCTGGCAGTGGATTAACGCCGCTGATCCAGGAAGCCTACAGCGAGCGCCTCAAGGCCTTGCAAGAGCTGCTGTCTGGCTCACTGGCACCTACCCCTGACAACCTGGTGAAAGCCTCCAGCCCGATGCTGCCGGTGACCCGTGGTGTGATCGAAGCGCTGCGCGACGATCCCGACCAGGATCTGTTGGCACGGCGCCTGGCCAGTGAGACAGCCCTGTCCAGCGTGCTCGGCAAGGCGCTATTGCTACTGCGCACTCTGCTGGCGGGCAGCCACGAACCGAACATCGCCTCCGCCGAACCGGCCCAAACCGCCTTGACGAAAAACATCGACGCTCTGGAGCGCGAAATCCGCCTGCTGCAGACAGAACTGCAGGTCCGGCAGATGCTGACCAACAATACCGCCAGCCTGGTGCTCGATCGGCATGCCGGCGGTGCTGATGCTTCGCGCACCGTCGAGCAAGGCGACCCTGAGCCGGGCCGACTCAATGATGCTGACGCCAGGCGCAAGTGAGCCATGAAACGCTCACCGCTATTCACTTTGCTTGCGAGGTCGGGGATTGCCGCGGTGATGATCCTGACTGCCGCACTGGTCGCATGGATCGGCCACGCTGCGCTGGGTAGTTTCGAGGCCTGGCAGCAGGCATTCGAATCCGCACGGCCCTATCTGCGGTGGTGGCGTGCCCTGCTCTACGGCGCCCTCTTTGCGCTCTGGTGGGATCTGCTTCGGCGCTACCGACATCGACCACAGGATCGACTGCGTGTGAAGTGCATCGGGGCAATGGGGATCGTACTCTTTACCTGTGTAGAGCTCACCCGACTGTGAGGTCACCACCATGCTCATGAGCACCAACAGCTACCTGGAGTTTTACCTCTCCCTGCTGGCCTGGATCATCAACAACGGCCTCTGGAGCGTCCTGTCCGACACCGGACTGTTCGCCGCGCCCTTTGGCGCAATCATTTTGCAAGAATGGTTGTCGGCCCGTCAGCAAGGCGCGGATGAAGGCAACAAGGGACTGCTCTCGGTGCCGCGGATCGAGAACCGGCTGTGGCTGGCCTACATCGTCGTGTTGTTCGGCTGCGCGCCGGTCTTTCCGCTGAGCCTCGCCTCGATGACGTTCGATGATGTGGCGAGCCAACGCTGCGGTGTCAGTGTGGCCAAGCCAGCAGAAACCGCCTGGGGGACGACCTTCAATACCATCGGCGAACGCTCCGCCAACGTGCCGATCTGGTGGTTTCTGGTGCATGCCTTGAGTAAAGGTGTGACCGCGGCGGCCACTGCCTCTATCCCCTGCGCACCGGATATCCGGCAGATGCGCATGGAGATCGACAGTTCGCGTATCGACAGTCAGGTACTGCTGCAAGAAATCGCCGACTTCACCCGCGACTGCTATGGCTATTCCCGTTCTCGGTTGTTCACCAACCGTCCGCAGTTGGACAAGATACAAAGTCACGACGCCTCCTGGATCGGCTCAAGCTATTTTCTCGACACGCCCGGCTACTACGATACGGATCGTTCACGCACACCGCGAGTCAGCTGGCCGTATGACGAAAGCCGCGATGTTTCCTTACCTCGGCTGGAGAATGGCGCGGGCTACCCCACCTGCAAGCAGTGGTGGAGTGATAGCGGTGTTGGGTTGCGCGAGCGCTTGATCCAGCAGGTCGATCCCTCGCTGCTGACTCAGCTGAAAGGTTGGTTGACTGGTCGTTCGAGCAACGAGATCGAGGATGCCACCCTGCGTGAGCTGGTCAGCCCGCGCCAGCAATCGATGTCCATGTCGCCCGGACAGGTGTACCAGGACTATGGCTCCAGCGCTCGTGGCGGCTCGATCAATCAGGGGCTCAATAACCTGGCCACTAATACCGGGCTGGCACTGGGTTCCTTCAGCAACTTCCCGGCAATGAATGCGCTACGTGCCGCTCTGCCGATGGTGCAGGCTTTCCTGATCATGGGCGTCATCATCAGCTTACCGTTGATCTTGCTGGTCAGTACCTACCAGCTGAAGACCGTCATGACGGTGACGTTCGCGCTGTTCACGCTGCACATGCTGAGTTTCTGGTGGGAACTCGCCCGCTGGATCGACTCCAGCATGCTCGACACCTTATACAACCAAGTTTCGGCGTCCAATCAAGTGCTGTTATCGCTGCCTACGTCCGGGTTTATGGATGGGACGGTCACCGCGCAGGTAATTGAGTATGTGATGGGGGCGATGTTCATCGTGCTACCAATGCTGTTTCTAGGGGCCATGAGCTGGGCCGGATATAGCGTAGGTTCAGGCGTAGAAGGAATGCTCAGCAGGGGAACCCACGCAGCACAGACAGCGAGCTCTAACGGAACCTCTCAGTTGATGAGCGGTGCAAGAATTGTTTCGGGTAAATCGAGCTCAAAATAACCAAGAGGCTACTTCAGAGAACCCCATTTATCGTACCGCTCAGGCCAAGACGTTCTATGCATTGGATCATCGAGATCGTCAATACCTGGAGTGTCTGAATCTTGAATTGGGATAGCTGCTAATACGACGATTGTGCACATCAGCACAAACAACCAGAAGCTAACAAAAAGAAATGCTCCGAGCAGAGCCAACTTGGCAGTCAGAAAACTCCCGCGAACAAGTAATTTACCTGCGGGCATACCTACCGTCTCCGCACACTCAGCCACGCGGGATTCAAACGTTTTCAATTTACGGTAACCACGCTTCACAGACATACCACAGGCGTACGTCCAGCGGTGGGCACGTGAACTCTGAACAGGTTGCTGAGTCGGCATGGTCTCGCCCTATTTTGAGCGTTTCATGGTTGAGACAAGAGTAATAGCCTACTACTGAAAACGGTCTATATCTGACCGTTTATCAGTTTGCTCAGACGGCACCGCGAGCTTTGATATGGGCGGTGCGTTGAACGCAGCACCCATATCGCATTCCGCCAGGAATAGGACTCGTAAACGGCTAGTAACCTTTCGGTATGCGATAGGTTTTGCCCTTTGTGCGGTCTTCGAAAAAGTCCGCATGCTCCGATTCGTCCGTGCGTATGCAATCGCGCGTCTGACCATTCCCAACATTGCATTTCGACCACTCAACCCGACTGCCTAATTCGTCCAGCCTCGCCACTTCGCCTCGACGCGCTTTTATTTCGTCTAACGACGGCACCCACAGATAGAGAGACACTACTACCAATGTAAGGATCGTAGCCTGCGCCGACAGGAAGTAGAGCCAACGCCTGCTATTCAATTTCTTTGCTGCCACGTTGTACAGTCCAGCAGCCCGCTGAGCGGCAGCATCTGCCTCGGTGAATCTCTTGCTCAACAGCTCAGCGGCTTGATTTGCAGTTGACTGTGCAGAACTCTCGATACTCTGCTTGACGCCCGCCTCCAGTCGAACCAGCTTCTTCTCAACGCTATCCTGCAGCTCACGCAACGCATCAGTAGCCCGTCGAGACTTGCTCTCATCGATCTCTACAGCTTCGAGGACTTTGCGAGCCGCGCCAAAGAGGGCCTGAAAATTTCGATCGTGCGCTTGCTCTTGACTTGTTCCGGTCATCAATATCTCCCTAAAGTCGGACCTTTTAGGTCGGGCATCTCGTGATCTGGTTGCTTCATCTCTCTCTGAAGGGAAAGATATCGCTCCTGGCTGTACTCGATCCATTGTTTGTGGGACAGGTTCAAATCCATCAAATCCTGTAAGGCGGCGAAATGCAGACCTCCACCGCTGCCGACCACCAGCACCAATCCGCCTGTTCCGGTCTCCTCTGGCCCTTGAGCAAGCCGCACCAGATCGATGTAGTCGCGCTCAGCCCTTGTGATCTCAGCCGATCTGCGTTGCAGAATGCCAGCAGCCAGCTCCTCGATAAAGTTTTGGAACCTCTCGCTTGACTTAGGCCGTTGCCTGGCGCCTTCGCCAAACGCATCGAGATAGGGCTCAATGCGTGCCGACAGTGCAGCGCTGGGAAGAGGCGCCGTTTCGATGTACCAATGCACCCGCCGCGAAGTACCTGGCAGGTCAGGCAACTCGTCCAATTTTTCGGAAAAAATTCGAGATAGAAACTGGTGACGACCAGCCTCTTTTTTTGACTTGTTAGCCTCAGTCTTAAACTCGATCAAACGTACTGTGCCAGGGAATGCCATCAGCAAATCCCCCAATCGTTTATCGTCTGGCGTTTGCTGAAGCAAGTTCACCATACTTGGTAACTGACCGGATCTCAGCTGTGAACCAAGAGCGAACCCCAGCCCGTAGAGAAAATTTCCGATAACCACATTTTCATACAACTTCATTGAACATCATCACCCTAGTATCACGCCCTTTAGAAGCTTGCCGGTAGCGCTCCAAGCCTAACCGTTTGTCAGTCAATCCGGTCGAAAAAACAACGCTGGCTTTCAGTAGACTCAGTTCGTCTAACGCGTTGGTTTATCTCGTTGCTATTCGCGAACAGCTCGGCTAAACCCGAGGTACGGATCGCTGTTATCGACAGCACTTTCCCAGGTAGCCAGAACATTCAAGGCTACGTCACTTCGGTGATGGTTCTCCCCAAGTGCGATTAGCGTTCGGTGGCTCGCACGGTGACCGTTGCTACGGTGATGAACGCCTACTGCTCTCCTGAGCGCCTTTCGAGCGCTGCTCGTGAGATAAGCCCTCTTGATTTTCTTCAACCCACTGCGGGGAAATCTTTCCCCGCACGGGACAGGTTTCTTCGCATTTTCAACGGAGACATACCATGCCCGACTCACTTACACCGCAAACACTGAACACCCTTCGGTTGCCCATCGTGTTCACCCCTGGCGCGTGGCAACGCGCAGTACTGCTCGAGCAATCCGATCACGCTGAGAAGCTGCAGGTCGATCGGTTGAGCCACGTATTGCGCGCAGCCTTCGAAGCCCACCTGGCCTATCCACACAAGCCCTACGTGCTGTTCGAGGTAATCCACATTGAACCAACCGATCACTTAGACCACGACCCGTTGCTGCAATTGAGTCTGAGCCTACTCCAAGAACCGGGTCAGCCTGGCGCCTTGCTGATAGCGCTTGCAGGAGAACACCAGCGCTAAGCGAAATTGGCGGCGCCCACCTCCACATTCGGACGGCATGCAAGACCTGCATCAATCCAGCACATCACCCAACCGGGGAACCCTCCCCGACGGGCAAGGCGTTCCTCCGTTTTCTCTCGAGGAAAATGCCATGCGCGATATCTACCAAGACGTGACTGACAAGATCGTTACCGCTTTGGACCAAGGCGTTGCCCCCTGGATCAAACCCTGGTCCTCAAGTGGCTCCGCTGACATCGGTCATCAACCCTACCCCATCAACGCCATCACGCGACGTCCGTACTCGGGCATCAATTTACCGCTGCTCTGGGCCGAGGCCAGGTTGCAGGGATTCACTCAAGATCGTTGGCTGACCTTCAACCAAGCCAAAAAGGCCGCTGGACACATCCGTAAGGGTGAGCACAGCACCCTGGCGGTGCTCTACAAGCCGATGGAGCGCGAGGAACAGACCGAGTCAGGCCAACCCCTACTTGATGAACATGGTCAGCCCAAGGTCGCTCACTTTGGCATTCTCAGGACGCATTTTCTGTTCAACATCGAGCAAACGGAGGGACTCGAAATGCTCAATGAAACCCTGCTCGAGACGGAACAGAGTGATCCCTTCCAGCCCAACAGCGCTGCGGAAAATCTGCTGTTAAGTTCGGGTGCACACATCGTTCATCGATCTGCAGACGAAGCCTTTTACCATCCGATCAGGGATCTCATCCAACTGCCGACAAAAGCGCAATTTCACGATGAAGGTGGGTACTATGCCACCGCACTACATGAGCTGACGCACTGGACCGGGCATCATTCTCGGTTGCAGCGCGAAGGTGTGACGTCCGCCTGTCCGTTCGGCTCGCCAGGCTATGCGTTTGAGGAGTTGATCGCCGAGATGGGCGCTGCGTTTTTATGTGCCAACACCGGTATACAGGGAGAGTTGCGGCACGAGGGCTACATCGACTCCTGGCTCCCCCTGCTCAAGGCTGACAAACGCGCGATCTTTCGCGCCAGTGGTCACGCCCGAAGCGCCTCGGAGTATGTACTCAACCTGGAGCAGCAACTGAAGCGAGCGGTCTTGGACGACTCACTCTGCATGAACGATGGAGCTTAATCGTTACCTCACCGCTGCAATCGCTTCACAGGGCCTGACACGAGTTGGGCCCTTTTTTATGCTCAGAAGAAAAGCTCCATGCCGCGGGACTCTGACGCAAAGAACAAGAGAGGCGCGCACACCAGCAGCCTGTCATTCCGTATCCAGGTTTTGCGCCAGATAATCCACCAGCTCGAGCGGGCTCCGACTGTCGATCACCTTGTAGATCAGATCGCGCTTACTGCGCGGCAACTTCTTGACCACGCTCTTCGCCGAGGCCCTGACGGCTTCGTCGGTTCCATGGATACGTGCCGCGAGCAGCAGCACGAGCGTGGCGTCAGTAAGGTTCATGGCAAGACCCAGAAAATTTGCCCCGCAGTGTACCGACTCTTGTCTTTTCCATACCAGCCCTCAACAAAATGATGCCTAGCAGTATCCATATTCCGATTGCGGCACAAAGGGACACGAGCCAAAAGGACGGGTAAGGGTTGGAAGGGAATGGGGACTCAAGGGTAAGAGCGCTATCCGAAAAGGCTAAAAGGCCACTGACCCAGCCATTTCCCGGAGGTCACGATGCTCAGTCTGTTTCGCCACAAAAGGCAGAAGCCCCCTCCGCCACCGACCGTGAGCGTCGCTGAAGGTTACCTGCCCATCGAGTCGGCCCACAGCTTGTTAGCCGCGGAGCATCGCCGCCAGTTGCTCGATCGCATCTGGCAGTGCACCGCCCTCTCTCACGCCCAATTCACCCAGCTCTACTTAAATCCGATCCATCGCTACGCCGAACAGGTCCAGCAACTCCCGGCCAGCGAGACGCACCACCATGCGTATCTCGGCGGCATGCTCGACCATGGACTTGAACTGGTCGCTTGCAGTTTAAAACTGCGTCAGTCGTATCTGCTTCCCACCGGCGCCGCGCCCGAAGACCAAGCCGCCCAGACCGATGCCTGGTCCGCCGGTATTGCTTATGGTGCCCTGCTGCATGACATCGGCAAGATCGCCGTAGACCTGCAGGTCGAACGCCAGGATGGCCGTCTTTGGCATCCTTGGCAGGGTCCGCTGGATCAACCCTACCGTTTTCGTTACCTCAAAGGTCGGGACTACCACCTGCATGGCGCCGCCGCCGGCTTGCTCTACACCCAGATTCTCGACCGCCCTATCCTCGATTGGCTCAGCGGATTCCCTCCACTGTGGGCCAGCCTGCTGTATGTCCTGGCGGGTCAGTACGAACGTGCCGGCGTGCTCGGCGAGTTGGTCATTCAGGCCGACCGCGTCTCCACCGCGCAGAATATCGGTGGTAACCCGAGCAAGGCGTTACAAGCCCCCATCCATTCGCTGCAACATCACTTGATCAGCGGACTGCGTCATCTGGTTCAACACGACCTGAAACTCAACCAGCCGGGCGCCGCGGGTTGGTTGACTCAAGACGCACTGTGGCTGGTCAGCAAGACGGTCACGGACAAGCTGCGAGCCTATCTGCTGTCGCAGTCGATTGAAGGTATTCCTTCATCCAACATTGCCGTGTTCGACGAACTGCAGTCGCATGGGCTGGTCGAGTCGACTCCAGAAGGCAAAGCTATCTGGACCGCGCTCGTGGCACAGGGAAACTGGCAGCAGAGCTTTACGTTTTTGCGCCTTCAACCGGCGTTGATCTGGGGGAATGAAGACCGCCCAGAAGCTTTCAGCGGAACAGTGAACGTGGCAGTCGATGACCACCCGACTGACGCTCCGGTATCACCACCAGCCCCCAAGGCTGTCGATACAAAGTCAACACAAAACCCATCGCAGCCAGATCCCATGGCGCTGGAGGATGCCGACTACCTCGGAACACTGCTTGATATGTTCGATTTGGCAGAGCCACAAGCTCGTGAAGGCACGTCAGAAAGCACTCTCGAAAGCTCCCCCCCATCAGACAACCCAGGCGAGGCATTCCTGAATTGGGTCAGCGAAGGCATCCTGAGTCACAATCTGATCATCAATGATAGTAAGGCCAAAATTCACACGGTGAGCGGTACTGTATTTCTGGTATCTCCAGGTCTCTTTCAACGTTATGTCCAGGAGTTTCCTGGCATCGCCAAGAAGGTCAATAAAGAGATTGAAGAATGGCGTTGGGTACAGAAGCAGTTCGAGAAACTGAAGGTCCACAGAAAGCGAGACAACGGCCTAAACATCTGGGCATGCCAAGTGCAGGGCCATAGGAAGAGAACCACCTTAAAGGGGTACTTGATTGAGGATCCGAAGCATTTATTTGAGTTGATACCACCCGACAATCCTTTTCTTAAAATCGCAGAATCTTAATACCTAGCATGAGGGCGACATCCGACGTAAGGCTTGGTGAGTTTGTTCCTATGGACGCCTTAGGCCTTAGGAGGAAGCCCCCGTGATGATGATTTGCGCTCCCGCATAACACACGTATGCTTTTCTGGGGCGACGACATTTAACGCTCGGCATCGAGATGTCCAAGTTCGACCGGCGCGCAGCCCCCTATCGTCGCAACGTCGTCGAGCTTGCGATCCTGTTGTCCGGTGCTCAGGTCCGGTTGCGCAGGATGAAGCAGGATCAAGCGCTTGAGCCTCACAATAAAAAGGTGCATCGCGCCAACCTACCATTGGAGGTTGGCGCGCCCACTGCTGAGTCGTTCGTACGACCGGCCAGCCCCAGGACACATCGTCTCCCACCACGACGATCAGCCGCGCGCTGTAAGAGCCAGGTTCAGCCCCATAGACCCAGCGCGAGCATACACCTTCATTGCGGCAGCTATAGGCCTGGCTCCCGAACCGCGTCAAGGGAGGCTGGCTCGAACCGATTAATATCATTGACGATGTCTTCCAGAGTGACTGTCGCGAGTTCATCCTCCAGAGCTTGCTGCGCTTTATCAAAACGCGGGCTTAGTACGCGTTGAATGTTTTTCCCGACCAAGCATTTCTGGTCGGGTTTGCCTCGGTGCAAGGCGAAGATTTCCGGGTCTTCAACAGCACGGTAGACGTCGATCAGGCTTATCTTTCCCGGTTTTTTGGCCAATTGCATACCGCCGCCCATGCCAAGCTGCGCCTGCGATCAACCAGTCGATCCAAGACACTCTCTGGCCCAGCATCTTGTCCATGAAACCCACAGTCAGCAGGTTCTGTTCGGCAGCCGTCTGAATACCCACGTTCCAGATACTGGTGCCTTGGGCAACAATGATCATCAAACCCGCTGCGATATTGGAGCGTTTGGCCACGCCGAAGGCGGCGATCACGCCCATCATGATCGGCACCACGCAGGCACTACGAGCTGTGGCGCTGGGCACTACCAGACTCAACAGCACGATCACGAGCATCGCCCCGAACAGAATCCGCCTTGTGCTGGCCCCAACCTTCGTCAAGGTCACCAATGCTATGCGACGGTCCAGGCCCGTATGGGTCATCGCGGCAGCAATGAACAATGCCCCGACCACCAAAGCAAGCGCTGGATTGGAAAAGCCGCCAAGTGCCATTGAAATGCCGGCCGATGACCCATAGGTGAGTGACGGATCTAACAAGGTCGGTGCCGTGCCGATCAATGTCGCCATCAGCGAAGTGATCATGATGGCGCTGGCCTCGTATGAAACCGCCTCGGTCACCCAGACCGTGACCGCAAACACCAGGATGGCCAGCATACGGTGTCCGGCTACCGGCAACTCCGTAGGCAACGGCAAGAACAACACGATCACCATGGCTAGGACGGCGACAATCAATCCTGGCGGAAAGTGTAAAGGCGGCGGCGGGGTAACCGGTGAGGCACCTTCATTCATAGCGTTCTCGCATAAGCTCTAAAATGGAATTAAATGACTCTGAACAGGGTCACGCATCGGTGAAAGTCTGCCCGCGCGCCTGGCCTTTGGCCAAAGGCGATGGGGACTGTGGCTGCGTGAAGTCGGCGGTCCAGTGCCAGTTGCGGATCTTGGGCATGTCTTCGAAATGCTCGCGGATATAAGTGTGATGACGACGCAATTGGTCTTCAAAATAACTCATCGCGTCCAGGCTGCTGGACCGCAGCCGGGGCACATGTGACAACGCATCGATTGCCAGCTGATACCGGCTCATATTGTTCAGAACGACCATGTCGAACGGCGTTGTAGTGGTCCCGCGATCAGAGAAACCCCGCACGTGAAAGCGCGCTTCATTCGCCCGCCCGTGCACCATGGAATGAATCACCCAGGTTGAACCGTGGAAGGCAAACATCACCGGCACTTCGCGGGTGAACAGCGCTTCGAATGAAACATGGTCCATGCCGTGTGGGCGATCGTCGGGACTGGCCAGAATGCTCAAATCGACCACGTTGACTAAACGAACGCGAATACCGGGTACGTGCTTCTGCAACAGCCACGAGGCCGCTACCGCTTCTGTCGTTGGCACATCTCCGGCGCAGGCCAGCACGATATCCGGCTCCGCCGCGCCGTCATTGGTGGCGAAATCCCAAATCGATGCGCCCTGCGAGCAGTGCTTGAGAGCCTGATCGAAATTCAGCCACTGGAAATCCGGCTGCTTGCCGCAGGTGACGACGTTCACGTAATTGCGACTGCGCAAACAATGGTCGAAGACGTTGACCAGACAGTTGGAATCAGGCGGGTAATAGACCCGCACGACGTCGGAGCGGCGTTGCAGGACGTTGTCGACGAAACCGGTCGATTGATGGCTGAAGCCGTTGTGATCGTTGCGCCACGCATGGCTGGTCAGCAGGATGTTGAGCGAGGCCAGCGGCCGCCGCCAGGCGAAATCGCGGCATTGCTGCAACCATTTGGCGTGTTGCGTCACCATGGAGTCGACCACTTGCGCAAAGGCTTCGTAGGTCGACCACATGCCGTGGCGGCCGGTCAGCAAATAGCCTTCCAACCAACCTTCGCACAGATGCTCGCTGAGGACCTCCATGACTCGGCCGTCGCGCGCCAAGTGGTCGTCGATGCCCAGCAACGGACCCGCGGCGGTTCGATCGGTGGCCTCGAAGACCGCGTTCAAGCGGTTCGAGTTGGTCTCGTCCGGGCCGAAGATCCGGAAATTATGCGGGTTGGTACGAATGACATCGCGCAAATACTCGCCCAGCTTGCGAGGCGCCTCGGCGATCACCTGGCCTGGCCCCGGGACGTGCAGGCCGTAGTCGGCGAAATTAGGTAAATCCAGCGCCGTGAGCAGTCGACCGCCATTGACGTATGGCACCGCGCCGAGGCGCAACGGCGCGGGTGGCGTCAGCGCCTGCAGATCAGCGACCAGGCAGCCCTTATCATCAAACAGCGTGTGCGGCTGGTAGCTGCGCATCCACGCCTCCAACTGCGCCAGATGGTCAGGATTCTGCACGACATTGGCCAGAGGCACCTGATGCGCGCGGAACGTGCCTTCCACCGGCAGGCCATCAACGACTTTCGGGCCCGTCCAGCCTTTGGGGCTGCGCAGGATAATCATCGGCCAGCGCTGGGGCGAAGTGTCGCCCTGCTCCCTGGCCTGCTGTTGAATATGCCGGCCCTTTGCATAGGCCGCATCAAGCGCTGCCGCAAAACGCTGGTGCATGCCAGGCACGTCTTCCCCGGCGACGATCAGGGGTTCGTAGCCACGCCCACGGTACAGCTCGATGAGGTCCGCATCGGTGGTACGCGCCTCCACCGTAGGCCCGGATATCTTGTAGCCATTGAGGTGCAAGATGGGTAATACCGCCCCGTCGCGGCGAGCGTCGAGGAAGCGCACGCTCTTCCAACTGCCCTCCAAAGGGCAGGTTTCGGCTTCGCCATCGCCAATAACGCAAGCCACCCACAAATCCGGATTATCGAATACGGCACCGAATGCATGCACCAGTGAGTAGCCGAGTTCGCCGCCCTCATGCAACGAGTTGGGCGTATGCGGGCCACAATGACTGGGGACCCCGCCGGGCGTGGAAAAACTGCGGAAAAAGCGCAGCATGCCCGGCTCGTCCGGGGTGATGTCCGGATGAACGTCGCTGTAAGTCCCCTCCAGCCATGCACAGGCGTTGAGTGTCGGCCCGCCGTGGCCCGGCCCCGATATGTACACCATGGACACTCGCTGTTCGCTGATCAGCCGGTTCAGGTGAACATAGATAAAGTTTTGCCCTGCTGACGTTCCCCAGTGCCCCAGCAGCCGTGGCTTGATGTGCTCGGCCTGCAAGGGTTCGCGCAACAACGGGTTGGCCTTGAGGTAGATCTGCCCGACACACAAGTAATTTGCGGCTTGCCAATACCGATGCATCCGGTCGAGCAACTCTGGCGCCAGCGGACCGCCCGCCTCGGGCGTTATCGGGCTGACGTGGTTTGAATCATCGGCGCTGGAAAACGCTGGATTGAAGGTATACATAGCGACTCCACGAAAATATGACGATGGAAAGCGTCCGGCAAAACGCCAGAGGCTCGCGGTCAATCCGGGTTGCTGTCGAGCAACGGTGTCGGTAAAAGCTTCAGGGTGTACCGGGCGATTACCCGGTCTTCATCGGTAGGGATCATCCAGGCCCTGACCGGGCTGTGGGATCGCGAAAGACGCGAAGCGGATGCTTGATTGGCCTCTTCGTCGAGTTCGAGCCCCAGCCAGGCACACCCGCGCAGGATAGCGGCGCGCACCGGTGCTGCGTGTTCACCGATGCCGCCGGTGAAGACCAATGCGTCCAGCCCGCCCAGCACGGCGGCAAAGCTGCCTATTTCCCGGACCACGTTGTGAATGTACAGCGACACTGCCTCACGAGCGGCCGCCTGATCACTGGCCAACAGGGTCCGCATGTCGCTGGCAATGCCGCCTGATACGCCCAGCAAACCACACTCGTGATACAGCAAGTGTTCAAGCGCTTGCGCGGACATTGCGCGCTCGCGCATCAGGTACAACAAGACGCCAGGGTCGAGGTGGCCCGGTCGGCTGCCCATCAGCAGTCCGTCCAGCGTCGTGAACCCCATGCTGGTGGCACGACTGCGCCCATTATGCAGTGCACACAGACTGGCGCCGTTGCCCAGGTGCGCGACAATGGTTCGTCCCGCAGCAGCACTGTCATAGTCGCCGAGCACTCCAGCGATGTACTCATAGGAAAGCCCATGAAAGCCGTAACGGCGCACGCCTTCCTCAGTCATTCGTCGAGGCAAGCCATAAAGAGTTTCAAGCGGGTCAAGGGTGTGATGGAAAGCCGTGTCGAAGCAGGCCACCTGAGGTAATCCAGGGTATTTGGACGCGAGAAAGCGAATCGGCGCCAGGCACAGCGGCTGGTGCTGCGGTGCGATGGGGGTGAGCGCCTGTAGCTCGATCAGCAAGGTCTCATCGACCAGTGCGGCGACTTCCTGACGGAGGCCGCCATGCACCACGCGATGTCCGGCGGCAACCAACGGCGCGCCGGTGCGAGCTTCGATCCACGGCAGTAAACGCTCCAGGGCGTCGCCATCTTTCGCAGGCAACGGCCAGCGTTCCTCAGCGGCTTTGCCCGACCTGTCGGTAAACGACAGCACCCACTGCTCTTCCCGCCGTTCCAGGCTGCCCTGCCCCTGAGCCAGTGGTTCGCCCTGCTCATCGGGGTTACCGTGATAGAGAGAGAACTTCAAGCTCGAGGAGCCGGCATTGAGCACCAATAAGGAACCGCCCATCGCAGCGGGGAAAGCCTGGGTTGCCATTCGCAGCTCCTGAAATCCTGGGTGGGCGTGTCTTACTGGCTGAGGATGACCTTCATCGCTTTCTCCTGGGCGGCATTGCCGAAGATTTCATATGCCTGAAGGATGTCATTCAAGGCAAAGCGATGAGTGATCAACTGGCTGGCGTCGATCTTGCCGGCTTGCACGGTCTTGATCAACATCGGCGTGGTGTTGGTGTTAACGAGCCCCGTGGAGATGTTGATGTTCTGAATCCATAGCTTCTCCAGGTGCAACTCCACGCTCTTGCCGTGTACCCCAACATTAGCAATATTGCCGCCGGGCGCGATCACCGACTGACAGGTATCGAACGAAGCCGGAATACCCACCGCCTCAATCGCGACGTCCACACCGACGCCATCGGTCAATTCAAAGATACGCTCGATGGCGTTTTCGGTCTTGATGTCGATCACGTGGGTGGCACCAAAACGCTGTGCCACCTCAAGGCGATTGCTATCACCGTCGACCATGATCAGCGTAGCCGGTGAATAAAATTGAGCCGTCAACAATGCAGCCATGCCCACTGGGCCTGCCCCGACAATCACCACGCTGTCGCCAGGCTTGACCTTGCCGGCAAGCACGCCGATTTCAAACCCGGTCGGCAAGATATCGCTGAGCATCACCAGGGCTTCCTCATCGGCACCGGCGGGAATCGGATAAAGACTGTTGTCGGCGTGTGGAATGCGAACGTATTCCGCCTGAGTTCCATCGATCATATGGCCAAGAATCCAACCACCGTCCGCGCAGTGGGAATACATCTGGCGGCGGCAATTGGCACAACTGCCACAAGAGGTGACGCAGGAAATCAGCACATGGTCGCCGGGCTTGAAATTACGTACGGCCGAACCTACCGTCTCGACAACGCCCACCCCTTCATGGCCAAGCGTTCGGCCCGGCGTTACCGCAGGGACATCGCCCTTGAGAATGTGCAAGTCAGTGCCACATATCGTCGTGTGCAGCAGGCGAATAATGGCGTCAGTAGGTTTATCGATGAGCGGGGTAGGTTTGTCAGTCCAGACTTTAACGCCAGGGCCTTGATAGACGAGGGCTTTCACAATGTCTTCCTTTATCCGATGGGCCATCAGTATGGGACGCACGTGCTGGACCGGTGGCCTTCTTCGAGGCGCTGATTATTCCCCGCCCCGCAAAGTAAAGGCCGGACCGATTAAATCATCGACCGTTGAATAAATCAAAGGGTTACCAACCCGGCACGCCCTCTCGGATCCGCAGGGAAAAAGCCGTGTCCGATTCGGACTTCGCCCGCTCGGTGATGCGACCGGCATCACGCAACGCCTGAAGCGAATAACCTGGCTGCAAGCCTCCAACATCGTAAACGTAGCCCGGCAGGTAACCGGTCAGAAGCAAACGGTAGTCCATCGGCAAGCCTGCGACGATGGTGTTCATCATGTCGAAGACAATGCTGGTGCAATTGGCAGTCACGGTATTGTAGAAGCGCGGGTGATTCAGCAAATCATTGGTTTGTTCAACGTACGACAACAACAAGGCCTTGCGCTGAGGGGCTGACAACGCAACGCGATAGAGATAATCGTCCTCCCCGCGCACATTGGTCCTGACCCGCAGCGCGTCACGTTCGTCAGTCGCTAGAATGCTGACTTCATACTGTTTGAAAAAACCGGCGATCGCAGAATAACTCTCGCCCTTCTCTTTTCGGGTTTCGACGCTGAATAACAAAAATCGACCGTCATCGAAACCGAACGACACCATGATGTGAGCGATAGCGGGCATTCCCCAGTACGAAGTGATCACGTCCACCGAAGCCAGGTGATCCAGGTCGTACTCACGTGCCTCCCAACGGATCTGGTAATTGTCATCCGTTTGCCACTCGAAGTTGCGCACATTGCTCATGGTGAGCGTGTTGCCATTGAGTTTGCCGGAGGTCATTCGCGCAACGTCATCTGCCCAGATTCGCTCGTTCGACGGTATGAACGTGCTCCACCAAACGCCAATACTGGCCAGCAGTACGACGTAACCGAGAACGGCGCGCAACGGCCGTGCGCTCCACGTCAGTACGACCAAACCGACGCCGCATAGACACCAGACGAAGATCAAGGCGTTACAGGCCCACGACGGCAGTGCAAGTCGATAACTCAGCGCTAATGTACCCCAGGCGAGAAAGCCCCCGCCTGCCAGGGTCGCCAGGCTGCGCAGCAGTATGCCGATAAGCTTGCGTGCAACGCTCATTTTCGAACCCCCACCGGCTCTTGCAGGCTTTGAAGATGCTGCTGAAGAATACGCCGGATCTCGATAATTGCCTCGGGGGTATCCTGAACGCTATGCCCCGAGGGCACTATCTTTTCCGATTGGGCGCCCGCCAGATGGCTGCTGCTGTAGGGCACCACACCGTCATCGGACAGGGTCAGTGCCAGAGAGGGCGTGTGGTTACCGATGATGCTGTGATATTGCACCCCAGGTGAGATGGGCAAGTCTGCAACCGCCATTACGAATGGATCGCGGTCACTCAAGTTATCGATGCTGTTCAGCGGCCGGGCCATGGCCGCAGAGGATGCGCTACCAGGCACCACCAGCAATTGCGCGAGCTGCTTGAACCGGTCAAGCACCGACACCGGTAACTGCACAAGCCCTGCAGCCCATCGCGAAATGCGGTTCTCGGCAAATGGCGTCCCTCGGTGCGGTGCGGCGACGAAAATCGCGCGGCTGACCTGCGGCAAAGGGGTGAATTGCAAAAACGGGTCGAGGTTGCTGTGCGCGGCCGCTAATTGTTGGTCATTCATTTTGTACTTGGAGAGCAAGGCATCCCCTACCCCCGTGCCCGACGTCGACACCATAAGACGGGACAGAACACCGCCCATGCTATGGCCTACCAGGACCACATCGTGACTGGCCCGTGCGGTTTGATCGGGATCGAAATGCTGCAGCGTCTGCTCAATGACATTACGGATCGTGGCGTTGTTCAGCGCCAAAGGCAGGTTGGTCGGATAATACAACTGCCAGACCTGATAATTGCGCCGCAGGTTTTCATCACCGAGCACTTCATTGGCAACGTTGATCCACGCCTCGGGACTGCTTGCCAGGCCGTGCAACATGATCACGACATGGCGGTCGGGGTCGTAGGGCTGCAACAGGTATAGATGAGGCTTTTTCAGGACCTCCCCCTTGCCCACCAGCGTGAGCAATGACTGGCGGGCAAACCCGGAGCGCGCAAGCCACAAACCATAGCCCGAGGTGAAATTAGCCGCCAACGGCGTTTCGTTGCCGGCAAGCTTCACAGCGTCCTGCCGGTACGGGTCATAGGCCAGCAGCTCGACCTCGTCGGTGGTCAAGACTTGCTCAAGGGTTTGACCGGGAAAGCGAGCGACGGCGGTCAGGGCCGGAAAAGGCGTCTCGCTCCAGGGCTGTTCGTCACTGTCGCTGTTCACCACCTTTTTCGCGGTGACCGCCACCAGTTCGGCTCCGACCCCGTCACGGCGATACTGATTGCGCAGCCCGGCAAATGACAGGGACGAGGCCGGAATTAGTCCCTGAGGCAAGGAACGCTCGTTGGCCAGACGTACATTTTCCATTCGCCCGAACACCGTCCAGCGACCTGCGCGCAGTCGGAAATTCCCCTGGTCGTCTTCGGCCTTCGGCGGATGCCCCCGATACCGTTCGAACAACTCGCTGAGCGCTTGCTGAACGGAGAAGTTGTAGTAATCGCGGACCTGAGACTGACGATCCTCCAATGCTCTCTGACTGGGTGTTCTTGCGGTCATGAACAGATAGGCATAGGCATAACGCGCGCTTTCCAGAAATGCGTCGGTACGCCGTTCGGCACTTAACGAGCTGTGTGCATGTTGGGCCTCTTGTAGCCACAATTCAGACAGCGTGGCAAGACGCTGTTCCTCACCCAAGCCAGTGTTATTACGCACCTGTTCACGGCAGTCTTGTGGGGCCTCGTCGCAGTGTTTTTCTTCGACGCCAGCAACTTGCAAAGCGGTGCGCGCTGCCGCGCTGAGCTGCCCTGACGTCAGCACGTCGCCACGCCGAAGCGAGAGATAATCGCGATTATCGATGGTGTTGACCTTAACCCCGGCACAACCACCCGCAGCCATCACGAGTAAGACCAACATGGCGCCCGGCCAAACGCGAGCCGAACCCTTCAAATGATGCAACGACACAAAAAAACCCTTACTGGTGAAAACGACAATCCGAGTGTCTGCTCTGCTTGGGTAAACGTAGCTATCACGCCATCTGGCTGATCGTTTTGCGAAAGCGCGAAAGCGAAATCGCAAACAACACCGAGCCGATGATGAGTAACGTCACGAATGTTGGCCACACCACCATCACCCCTGCCCCGCGATAAAGAATCGCCTGACTGAGCTCAACGAAATGGGTGGTAGGCGCTATCAGCATGATGTTCTGGACGAGTTCGGGCATGCTCTCGCGTGGCGTGCTGCCGCCTGAGAGCATTTGGAGCGGCAGCAGTACCAAAATCATCAACATGCCGAACTGAGGCATGCTTCGCGCCAGTGTCGCCAGAAATATGCCTATGGACGTAGTCGCGAACAGATGCAACGCGGCCCCGGCCAGGAATAATAGGATGGAGCCCTCGATCGGCACATGCAGCACGCCCTGCACGATGAATATCAACGACAGCGCAGCGGCGGTAAGTACCACCAGGCCCATCGACCAGACTTTGGCCAACATGATTTCCCGAGGTGTCACCGGCATGACCAACAGATGTTCGATGGTGCCGTGTTCACGCTCACGAATCAGCGCTGCGCCGGTCAGGACAATGGACAACATGGTGACGTTGTCGATGATCTGCATCAACGCGCCAAACCAGGCGTGTTCAAGAGAAGGATTGAACCGCATGCGGGTGACCAACTCCACAGGCAGGGCCTGAGCCCCGCGGTATCGCTGCACGAACTCGGTGATTTCGCCATTGATCATTTGCTGGATATAACCGCTGCCAGTGAAGGCCTGGGACATGCGGGTCGCATCCACGTTGAGTTGGATTTCCGTCTCCCGGTTCGCCAGCACATCGCGTTGGAAGTTTGGCGGGATAGTGAGCGTGAACGTGTAGTCACCTGCGTCCAGGCCGGCATCAACCTGCTCCAGGGAGATCATCACCGGCGTAGTAAACTGCGGTGGAAAAAAAGCCGAGGCAATGCGTCCGGATAATGGCGATTGGTCTTCATCGACGATGGCTATGGGTGCCATGTGCAGCACGTCCGGCTGAGCAGTTGCGGCGGTGTAGACCGAAAAGGTAAAGGTGTAGATGATCAACACCAGCATCGTCGGATCCCGGGCCAGGCTCCACAGCTCCTTGATTCCCAGCCGGTAGACATTCTTGAGCGACTGCATGTCAGCGATCTTGTTTCTTGAGCAGGGCAACCGTCAGCATCAGAATCAACGGCACGGCGACCAGCAGCGGCCAGAACTCGTTATGCAGGTCATCGAAACCCAGGGATTTACCGAATACGCCGCGACTGATATTGAGCATGTGCGTCGCCGGATAGACTTCACCCACGAATCTGGCCGCGCCCTCCAGCGACGACACCGGGTTGAGCAGTCCGGCCAACTGGATAGCCGGGATCATGGTGCCAATCATGGTGAAGAACATCGCAGCGATCTGGCTGCTGGTCAGTGTCGAGGCCAGCAAGCCGATCCCGGTGGCGATGACGTTATAAATCAACGCGGCCAGCAGCAGAGTCATGAAGCTGCCTTTGACGGGCACATCGAACAGCGTGACCGCCATCAATGTCATCAGCAGAAAGTTGATCATCGCCAATGCCACATACGGCAGCTGCTTACCCACCAAGAATTCGGTTCGCGTCACCGGCGTGACATATAAATTGATGATCGATCCCAGCTCTTTTTCCCGGACGACCGACAGCGCCGTAAGCATGGCGGGCAGCATAAGCAGCAACAGCGGAATGATGGCCGGGACCATGGCGGGCAGGCTTTTGACATCCGGGTTATAGCGAAACCGGGTCTGGATGCTGAACGAACTGTCGCTAACCGCTGTGCCCAGGCGATGCAAGGCCTGATCCTGCAGCCATGTCTGGTGCATGCCCTGTACATAGCCCAGTATCGTCTCGGCCCTGGACGGCATCGCGCCGTCAATCCACGCCGCAATCTGCACCGGTGCTCCCCTCTGCAGATCGCGCCCGAAACCTGGCGGTATCTCGATGGCCAACGTGATCTTCGAACTGCGCATGCGCTGGTCCAGATCCTGATAGTCGGCCAACGGCAGCATCTCCTTGAAATACCGCGAGCCGGAAAGGTTGAGCGCATAGTTGCGGCTCAGTTCGGTCTGGTCATGGTCCAGCACGGCATAACTGAGGTTTTCCACATCCATACTCAGACCGAAACCCATCACCAGCATCAACACCAGTGACCCTATCAGGGCCAGCGTCGCACGCACGGGATCACGTTGCAGTTCCAATGCTTCGCGCCACAGGTAGCTGAACATGCGATTGACGCTGAAACTCGGCTGACCCGCGGAATTGGACGGCTTGAGATTGACCGCAGGTGAAGGGGCCTTCGCCGGCTCTTCTTCCGACTTGCCTGCTGCCTCTTGCAAGTAAGCGATGAAGGCCTGCTCCAGTGAGCTGGCTCCACGCTGCTCAACGATATTGCCAGGCGTATCGCTGACCAGCACCTTGCCCGCGTGCATTAACGAAATGCGATCGCAACGTTCAGCCTCGTTCATGAAGTGGGTGGAAATGAAGATGGTCACGCGATCGCGCCGGGACAGCTCGATCAGCAGGTTCCAGAAGCCGTCGCGCGCAATCGGGTCGACGCCTGAAGTCGGCTCATCGAGAATCAGCAACTCGGGCCGATGAACCGTCGCAACCGCCAGAGACAGGCGCTGGCGGATCCCCAGCGGCAGACTTTCTGGAAGACTGCCCAGCACCTCGCCGAGGCTGAAGCGTTCGGCAAGCTCGTTGATCCGCGGGCCGATCTGCTCTTCAGGCATTTGGAACAGCTGCGCGTGAAGTACCAGGTTTTGCCGAACGGTAAGCTCGCTATAGAGCGAAAACGCCTGCGACATATAACCGACTCTACGTCGTGTACCGATGTCGTCGGGGTCGACTTCGCGTCCAAACAGACTTGCCGTGCCCTCACTGGCCGGCAACAGCCCCGTCAGCAACTTCATGGTGGTGGATTTACCGCAGCCGTTGGAGCCAAGAAAACCAAAGATTTCGCCGCGGCGAATACGGAAACTGACATGATCCACCGCCACGAAATCACCGAAGCGAATGGTGAGATCCCGGGCTTCAATAGCGATCTCGGGTTCAGCGACGTTCTCCAACGGTTCGATATGCACCGGTTGGTGACCGCGACGCTTTTCCTCCGGCAGCAAGGCGATAAACGCCGCTTCCAGATCCCGGGATTGGGTACTGGCCAGCAATTGCTCGGGCGAACCGGTCGCCAACACCGTGCCGGCGTCCATCGCGACCAGCCAGTCAAAGCGCTGCGCCTCATCCATGTATGCGGTGGCAACAATGACGCTCATTCCTGCCCGTTGCTGCCTTATGCTACCGATCAGGTCCCAAAACTGGGCCCGCGCCAGAGGATCCACGCCGGTGGTAGGTTCGTCCAGAATCAGCAGATCAGGGTCATGAATCAACGCGCAGCACAGGCCCAGCTTCTGTTTCATGCCGCCTGACAACTTGCCGGCTGGACGGGTGAGGAATGAGTACAGCCCTGTGCTGCGGGTCAGGTCATCAATACGGCGACGGCGCTCCGCGGCGTCATGACCAAACAGGCGGGCGAAAAATTGCAGGTTTTCTTCGACCGAAAGCGTCGGGTAGAGATTCTTGCCCAATCCCTGTGGCATATAGGCAATACGTGGGCAGACCCGATTGCGATGGGCAACCTGGCGCATATCGCCGCCCAGCACGCTGACCTGGCCCTGCTGTATCGCCTTGGCTCCCGCCAGAAGCGACAGAAGGCTGGATTTACCGACACCGTCCGGGCCGATGAGCCCGACCATTCGGCCTGCGGGAATATCCAGAGTAATGTTGGCTAATGCCTGGGTCTTACCGTAGGTCAGCACTACGTCCCTGACGCTGGCGACGCCAGGCAACGGATCGCCTTGGGGTTCGTCCGTCATTTAGAAACTTTCACAGCCAGTTCAACTGGCCAGTCGGCTTGCGGGTCAAGCTTGACCCAGGCCACACCGGGCAGACCGGTCTTGATCTGTGTGAGGTTGCGCAGTAAAAGGTCCCGATCGATCTGCGCCTTGACACGAAACATCAGCTTCTGACGTTCGCTGGCCGTTTCAACGGTCTTCGGGGTGAATTGTGCAACGCTGGCGACGAACGAGACCTTCGCCGGTATGACGTACTGAGGTGCGGCATCGAGAATGATGCGGATATCGCTGCCCAGCGCGACCCGCCCTGCCACACTTTCCGGGAGAAAAAACGTCAGGTACACGTCGGAAAGATCGACCAGGTTGAGTACCTTGCCGCCCGCCGCCAACACTTCGCCCGGCTGAGCGACGCGGTACTGAACGCGCCCGGCGCGTGGCGCGACCAGCTGGCTATCGGTGATGTCGGCCTCTATTCGAGCAATCGTGGCCAGGCTCGCCGTCACCGCCGATTGCGCGCCCACGACCTCGGCTTGAGCAGCCTCAATATTGGCTTGAGCCGCTGCCACCTGAGCCTGAGCCGCCTTCAGTGTCGCCTCGGCGCTTCGTACGTTCGCTCGGTCATCGTCATATTGCTGAGTCGACAAAGCGCCTTCACGGGACAACATTTCGGAACGTTTCAGTCGGCGCTTCATGGCGTCAAGTTCGCTTTCGCGTTGAGCGATCAGCGCCTCGGCAGCCAATTTGTCGCTTCGACGTACCAATACCTGTGCCTTGGTGCCCAACACGGTGTTGATCGCCTGCTGATGCTGAGCGACAGCCTCGTCACGCTGAGCCGTAAGCGTCTGGATTTGCATGCTTGCCAACATCTGTCCGCGTTCGACGAAGTCACCCTCCTGCACCAGGATGTCATCCACACGACCCGCAAGTTTTGCCGAGACATCCACTTCGGTGGCCTCGATACGCCCGTTCCCGCTGACAAACCCATCGCCAAACCCGACAGGGTTCAAGGCCTTCCACATAAACCAGCCTGCAACCAACACAACGACGACGCCCAGGGGCACTAACAGCTTATTGCCAGGTACTTTCATGAATAACGACCTTAGTCCTTGGGCTTTACGTTCAATTCAGGCGTTCGGCAGCCATAGCGAAGTGGCCTGGTCTGCGCTTGTGCGGCGTACAAAGCGACTCGGCTGCAATGCATGGGAATAGGTCCGCCCACTGAATCCCCTAGCGAGTTCAAAAGTGTTCGATTCGCGCAACGGCAACGCGCAAGTCTCAAGCAATATCCGTTTCCAGCTGCAACGAGCGAATGTGGCTGCGAATTCAGGTCGGGAGTTGGCTGCCCCTGAAACGACAGCGGGTCAGCCTCGTTTCGGGCCCTCAACAGTGAGACGCCCCCACGCTCCGGTGCTAGGATTAGCCCACCATGAAAATTAATTCATCTGGTGTTGATTAAAGCGTCGCTTCGCCGCACATGTCAACCGATCCGTCTAGATCAGGTATATCCACCGAATGCCCAACAAGCTTACCAAACGCCGAGGCAGGCCGCCCAAAGCCGACGAGGTCAAACCCGATGCCATTCTCCGGGCGGCATTGACGTGCTTTGCAACGCACGGTTTCGAAGGTGCCAGCCTGCGGCGTATCGCTACCGCGGCGGACGTCGATGTGGCCTTGATCGCGCATCGCCATGGCGCAAAGCTGGAGCTGTGGAAAGCAGTCGTGGATGACATAGCAAGTAAATTTGTCCTGGAACTGAGTCGATCACGAAGTCCCGCCGAATTCGCGGATGGAACGTCCATGGACCGACTTCAGCTTGCGATTGACCAGATGATCGACTTTTCAGCAGATGCACCGGAAATGTCGATGTTCGTCATAAAGGAAATCGCCCAGAGGGATGAAAGATTCCACTACGTCTATGAGCGCCTCATCAGGCCCGCACAAGAGGTCTTGCTGCCAACCGTTGAGCTCGCAATCGCTGATGGCTTTCTTGAAAACGTTGATCCCGAGCTGTTTTTCTATAATGTCTCCGGTGCTATTGCCCTGACAGTTTCGATGCGCTCTTTGGTCGGACAGCTCGACGGTAATGCATTCAGCTCTGAACATTTTTTGCCCGGCATGAAATCGCTATGGAGATCACTTTTTCAGCGGGAAATTTGAATACGCAAGCTGCATGTGCAACCTAATCGTCGGTCATCACAGGCGACACACTCAGGCGTTTACGCCGTCAATGCAACGGCGTGCATTCGGTTCTTCCGAGCCGTGAGACAGGAGAAATAGTTCAACACGCGTAACCGCCCTTTACCAAGCTAGTGACACGCACCGGAGAGGCTTTATGGCGCTGGAAAAAAGTATCGAAAAGCTGCGCATGGACCTGGATGAGCTGGCATTCGACCTGAGCATTACCTGGTCGAGTTTGAACGACATGATCTGGCGGCTAATGGACAATGATCTATGGCTGCTCAGCCGCAATCCTTGCCTGGTGCTATCCAGTGTCAGTGACGATCACATTGAGGGGTTGCTGCGACAGCCGACGTTTCGTGCACATTTGCAGCCGCTTTCGCAGACCCGCTACGACGAATTGAACACGCCAGGCTGGTTTCACCAAAGCCATCGGCAAGAACAAGCCTGCTGCATCGCGTACTTTTCCATGGAGTTCATGCTCAGCGATGCACTGCCCATTTATTCCGGCGGGTTGGGAAACGTGGCCGGGGATCAGCTCAAGGCGGCCAGCGATCTAGGCGTGCCGGTCACGGCGGTAGGCATGCTCTGGCAGCACGGTTACTTTCGTCAGGAGTTCGACAGCCAGGGACATCAGCAAGCGTTGTACCCGGTCAATGACACCCGACAGATGCCCGTAAGGCCGTTGCTCGATGGCAGCGGAAACCCGGTGCGGCTGGCCTGCCATTTCCCCGGTTGGACCATCTGGTTACGTGGATGGCAAGTCAATGTCGGACGTAACCGCCTGCTGTTGATCGACACCAATGACCCGGCCAATCCGCCGCCAGTGCGCTTGATCGCCGGCGAACTCTATGGCGGCGATCTGGAAATGCGTCTGCGCCAGGAACTGGTTCTCGGCATTGGCGGCTGGCGTCTGCTGGAGGCCGCCGGCGTCGAACCGGACGTGCTGCACCTTAACGATGGCCATGCCGCATTTGCAGTGCTGGAGCGTGCGCTCAGCTATCAGCGCAAACACAATGTCGACTTCGAGGTAGCCCTGACAGCCACTCGTGCAGGCAACCTGTTCACCACCCATACGCCGGTCACCGCCGGCTTTGATCGTTTTCCGCCAGCGCTGATCGAAAAGTACCTGGGCCATTACATCCAGCAGGAGCTGGCACAGCCCGTGGCACGAGTGATCAGTCTTGGTCAGGAACAGCCCGGAGTGCCTGATTCGCCATTTAACATGGCTTGGCTTGCCAGTCGTGCCGCGGGGGCGATCAATGCAGTGAGCGAACTGCATGGCGCCACCAGCCGACGCATCTTCGAACCGCTGTATCCGCGCTGGCCAGCGGCGGAGGTACCCATCGGCCATGTCACGAACGGCATTCATCTGGCGACCTGGATAGGCGCCGATGCACTGGAGGCCTGGAAACACTGGCATAAGGGACAACCCAGCGGGGGTGAACCGGAACTGAGCGCCGAGCAGGCGCTGAGCAGCTTCAGTGATCAGGACCTCTGGAATATCCGCCGCCGGGCCCGGAGTGCATTGCTGGACTATAGCCGTGATCATCTGGCTCGTCAGCGAGCGATTCATGGAGCATCGCTGCAACAGATCGACGCGTGTCAGCAGTGGTTCGACCCCGATGTTCTGACCTTGGGTTTTGCCCGCCGCTTCGCCACCTACAAACGCCCCAACCTGTTGCTGCATGATCCACAACGCTTGCTCAATCTGATCCAACATTCACGATGGCCGGTCCAGTTGCTGGTAGCAGGCAAGGCGCATCCTGCAGATCTGCAGGGCCAGGCAATGCTCGCTCAATGGCATGCCTTCATTCGCGACACCGACAGCCAGGGGCGCATCGCCTTTCTCGACGATTACGATATGCGTGTGGCACAGCATCTGGTAAGCGGTGTGGACGTCTGGATTAACACCCCAAGGCGTCCATGGGAGGCCAGCGGCACCAGCGGCATGAAGATCCTGGCCAATGGGGGTCTGAACCTGTCGCAACTGGACGGTTGGTGGGCAGAAGCCTATGAGCCAGGGCTGGGTTGGGCCATTGGCGATGGTAGCGAGGAGCCCGAAGCCGATCCGGGTGCAGATGCCAGGGACGCTGAACAGCTATATCAACTGCTGGAAAACGAGATCATTCCGACCTTCTATGAGCACGACGCCGATGGACTGCCTCGGCGCTGGATCCAGCACATCCGCAGTAGCATGAGCAATCTGGTGCAGGAATACTCCGCCGACCGGGCGGTACGCGAGTACACCGAGCGCTACTATCTGCCAGGCGCCCTCCGCTACCGTGAGCGGACGAAAGAGCGTAGTGCCGTGGCGAACCTGTTGAGAGATCGACTCACGTCCCTGGATGAACATTGGGACGAGATTAAGATACTCGACACTCGGATCACCCGCGGGCCGGCACTGACGTACAAGGTGGAAGTGGCAATCGATACTGGCGCTCTACCCGTAAATGCTCTATGCGTACAGTTGTATGCGGAGCAACGCGGTCATGCGCCCGCGCAAGTGCTGGACATGACGCTCAAACCGGCCGATGAGCATGCCCAGACGCGGCTCTACGTTGTGGAGGCGCGCGGTGACCGGGAGATAGAAGACTTCACTGTCCGCATCATTCCCGGCAGCGAATATGGCCTGGCGGTGCCATTGGAAAGTCAACGGGTTCACTGGGCAAGCTGACACCAGGCAACGACGCGGTACTGCAGTTCTCCGAGAAGGCCCGACCGAAGCACGAATCGTTGGATTACGGTTTCCGCCGATGGTCTTCTATTCACCGTATGCCTGTACGGGACAATCCACCTTCCGGGATTGCGGCACACATCAGACTCACGACGGCATTCGGTACACCCATGTTTTGGGCGCACATCTACCCAGTTACTTTATGAAGTCCTTCCAGGGCTTTCAGGTAAGCGGTCAGAGCTCTCGGAAGCTCTTCAATCAAGATACGCCTGGACAACGCATTATTTTCCTGCGCGATCTGAAAGGCGCCCATGGGCAGCCCTATCAATGCCAGGACGTAAGTTTGGCGTGCCTCGGCAGTCACATCTGGCAATCGGATCTGAAGCACCCGTGCGTAGATGCCTTCGATCCGCAGGCGCAGATCAGGGTTACTCAAACGATAAGTGCCATCGAGCGGAAAGATTAATGAAACCAGGTCCCGATGCTGCTCGGTATAGCGCAGGATCGGAACGATCAGTCGAGCGATAACGCCCTCTACGCTTTCGTCGACCCAGACACTGTCGTCGATGGCCATCAATTCGTCCGTAATGACCGCCAGCGACTGTATATGGCGTTCACCCAACGCTTCCAGCACTCGCTGCTTGTCTGAAAAGAAATGATAGAGCGAGCCAATCGATGTTCCAGCTTCTCGGGCAATGCCATGCATCGTCACCTGGGCGGCACCTTCGAGCAGGATCAAACGGGCGCAAGCGTCCAATATCGCCGATACCCGCTCGCGGCCGCGGGCTTGCTGAGGGGGACGGGATGAAGAGGGTTTCTTGTCAGTCATGGGAGAGATACATGATTTGGCCGTCCATTATGACCGATTTGATATCGTCGTAAAATGAACTAATACTCGACTCACCCGTCTAGTATCCCGCAAACTGAACGGCACCTTCGCCCATAACGGTTTATCGAGATTACTGCGCTTGGCTGAGTACCTTGAACCGACGCCAAAATGGGAAGCGCATGAACGGCCATCGATGCCAGGTTCTCCTTCCACCCCCTATCACAGCCCGCTCGTGCGATTGGCCTATGCGCTTGTTGCGACGTTGCTGGGCATTACAGGGGGATTAGGCAACGCACTGATCAGCGCCAACCTTGCCAATATCCAGGGGCATCTGGGATTGACCCCCTCCGAAGCGGCCTGGTTGCCGGCTGCCTACCTGATGGTGAACATCTCTACCGCATTGCTGTTGGTTAAGTTTCGCCAACAGTATGGTCTGCGACGTTTCGCTGAAATTGGTCTGCTCGCCTATGTCGTGCTCACGGTTGCGCATGTATTCATCGACGGCTTCACCATGGCGGTATTCGTCAGGGCCGCCAGCGGTTTTGCCGGGGCGACCGTCAGCACCCTGGCCGTGATGTACATGTTGCAGGCATTTAAAAAGGCTGCAATGGGGAGCGCCCTGGTCCTTGGCATCGGTATCTCTCAATTGGCCACGCCGCTCGCCTGGCTGATCTCCCCCGCCTTGCTCGACATGGGCGAGTGGCATCGTCTTTATGTCTTCGAGGCGGGCTTGGCGCTGTGCTGCCTGGCCGCCGTAGTGGCGCTCAAACTGCCGCCCGGCGTGCAGATCAAAGCTTTCGAACCACTGGACTTTCTCACTTTTTTCCTGCTCGCCCCTGCGCTGGGTTTGTTTGCTGCGGTACTGACCCAGGGCCGCGTCCAGTGGTGGAATACCCAAACGTGGATAGGCTATGCCCTGATCGCGGCCATTGTATTGCTGACCGTGGCCGTCATGATCGAGCACCAGCGCAAGAACCCGTTGCTGCAAACCCGCTGGCTGGCTTCGCTCGAAACGATACGTTTTGCCTTGGGCGCGCTGATGTTGCGCTTCATCCTTTCCGAACAAACCTATGGCGCGGTTGGCCTGTTACAGAATCTGGGCATGGCAGCCGATCAATTGCAGCCCTTGTATGCAGTCATGCTTGCAGGGCTTGTGGCGGGGATACTCGTCAGCGCCCTGACGTTCAGCGAAAAAGCTGCCGTACCGCAGATTCTGGTGTCTATCGTGCTGGTCGCGGTGGGCAGTTTCATGGATGCCGATGCCACCAACCTGACACGTCCGCAAAATATGTTCCTCAGTCAATTCCTGTTGTCGGTGGCCGCAGGGATGTTCATGGGGCCTTTGTTGCTGATAGGCGTGATGAGTGCGCTGAAGAATGGGCCTCATTACATGGTCAGCTTCGCTGTGCTTTTCTCGCTCACTCAAAGTATCGGGGGGCTGGCGGGGCCAGCAGCTTTAGGCTCGTTTCAGGTCCTGCGGGAAAAGTTTCACTCCAGCCAGATCAACGCGCACATCGACCCCACCAATTCCGTAATCGCGCAGCGTCTGCAGATTCAGGGACAGATCTATGCCGCGACTCAGCCTGATCCCGCCCTACGCAATGCGCAGGGCATATCCCAGCTAAGCCAGGCCGCTACCCGAGAAGCCAACGTACTGGCATTCAATGACGTCTTCCGGGTACTGGGTGTGCTGACCATCAGTTTCCTGTGTTGGTCATTGGTGCACACCGCCCGTGCTGCGCGTAAAGCGACACCGCCGCCGCCCGCCACTCCCTCCTCCGCAGTTGTGTGACCTTATGAGCCAGACCGATCCGACGAAAAACCTCGAAACCTCAACCCCTCCCAGCGATGCAGCCGATGCAGGTGGCGCGTCGGTCGATCCGCCGAAAATCATCAAACCGAGCCGTACGACCCTGTGGTTGATGGCGGGCGGGGCGGGCGTTGGCATCGTCCTGGTTCTGTATGCCTGGCAGTTCTGGCCGTTCAACAGCGCAGTGATGACCACAGAGAATGCCTATGTTCGGGGGCAGATCACCGTCATGGCGCCGCAGGTCAATGGCTACGTAGCGCAAGTGCTCGTGCGGGACTTCGAGGTGGTCAAGCAGGGAAAGGTGCTGATACAAATCGACGACCGTATTTATCAGCAGCGGGTTGAACAAGCGGCAGCCGATCTGGACGCTCGCAAGGCGGATCTGGAAAACTCGCTGCAAACCCAGGCGTCGGATCAGGCGACGCTGGCGTCCAGGCAGGCGGAGATGTTTTCGGTGGAGGCCGAATTTGATCGTGCCAGAGCCGACGAAGCGCGGGTCAATGAACTCGCCTCGCGAGGTTCGGTGTCTATCCGCGAACGTGACCAGATCCGCGCTACCGCCCGTGCTGCGGGCGCCAATGTAAAAAAAGCGCGAGCCGCAATCGACATCGCCAAAGAGACGGTGAAATCCACCCAGGTTTCGCGAGGGGTATTGGAGGCTGCCGTCAGGAGCGCGCAGGCCGCCCTGCACCTGGCGCAGATCGATCTGGAAAACACTCGTATCCGCGCTCCGCGTGATGGTGTGCTCAGCGAGGTCTCGGTCCGTCTTGGACAATACGTCAGCGCCGGCTCGCAATTGCTGTATCTGGTGCCCGAACAGCTTTGGGTGGTGGCCAATTACAAGGAAACCCAAGTGAATGGCATGCTGGCGGGGCAAGCCGTAACCCTCGACGTGGACGCCCTGGACGGCGCGCGACTGAGCGGGCGCGTCGAGCGGTTCGCTCCGGCCACAGGTTCGGAATTCAGCGTCTTGCGGCCCGACAACGCCACCGGCAACTTCACCAAAGTCGCTCAACGCATTCCCGTAAGAATCGAGCTGGACGCCAACCAACCGATGGCCCGGCGCCTCAGGCCCGGAATGTCGGTCGTCGCTCATGTCGATACGGCCAGCGTAGGCGACGAAGGTAGCGCGCCATGAGTCGGTCAGCCTCCTGCCCGTGGCAACACCTCGCGCTCGCAACCCTTGTCGCGCTGGCAGGTTGCGCACCCGCCAAGGCACCTGCGCCAACGCAATCCAAGGTCTTCCCCCCTTCGCAGTGGCGAGGTCAAACCCAAGCCCCGGCGCCTGTCTCGGCGCAGTGGTGGCAAGCCTTTAATGACCCCGTCCTGAGCCAACTGGTCGATGAGGCGTTGACGCATAACAACGACGTGCTCACAGCGGTCGCACGCGTTGAGGAGGCGCGTCAGCAGATCGGCCTGGCTCATTCGGCGCTGTTGCCTACGCTTGACGGGACACTGAGCGCTCAGACGACACGTAACCTTGGTCTGACCGGCGTGACTCACACCCGATCGGTGCAACCGGAAATCCAGGTGGCCTATGAGTTAGACCTTTGGGGGCGCCTGCGCAACCTGGACAAGGCGGCTCAGTTGCAATACCAGGCCACCCGCACAGACCTGGACAATATTCATCTGTCGGTCGCGAGCACGGTTGCACGCGCCTACATTACCCTGCTGTCGCTGGACACCCAGCTCAAGGTCACTCGCGATACTGCCGCGTCGCGCCGCGATGCACTGATAGTCGCTCAGGACCGCGCCAATGAGGGCTATACCTCGCAGTTGGAACTGACCCAGGCGCAGTCCGAGTATGAATCCGCCCAGCAGATGATTCCGCAACTGGAACAATCGATACGCCAGCAGGAAAACGCCATCCGCCTGCTGACAGGAACGCTGCCGGGCTATGTGTCCCGCGGCAGCCTGTTCCAGAACGTCGTCCCTCCTTCAGTGCCAGGGATGCTGCCAGCAGAATTGCTACGGCGCCGTCCGGATATCCAGCAAGCGGAGCTTATGGTGGCGGCTTCGGATTACAACCTGGAGGCACGTCGCGATGAGTACCTGCCTCAAGTGCAACTCTCGGCAGGCTTCGGTCGACTCTACGTCAACGCTCTGGACTTCGATCCGGTCAAGGTGTGGGATCTGGGCGCCAGCGTACTGGCCCCAATCTACAGTGCCGGACGGCTTGAAGCACAGGTTGGGGTGGCGACGGCGCAACGAGATCAGGCCGCTTACAACTATCGCGCTGTCGCGCTCAACGCATTCGGCGAAGTGGAAAACTCGCTGTCGGCGGTCAAGCGCTTTGAAGAACAAATCGAATGGACACGCACCCGGATACACACGCTGGGCCGTTCATTGGATATCGCTCAAGATCGTTATCAAGGTGGTTATTCCTCCTACCTGGAGGTGCTCGACGCCCAGCGCAATCTATTCAACACCGAGTTAGCGGCGATTCAGGTCAGAGAGAGTCAACTCAACAACGTTATTTCGCTATTTCAGGCACTCGGAGGAGGTTGGCCTGGCTCGAATCTGAACCAGGCCGCAACAGCGGCGAGGGATGCAAACTGAATCGATGGGCGGCGTGCATTTGTTGTAGCGCATCGCTCATCTCCGACACAAGTGTCACAGCCTCGCTAATACTGACCGCAGACAGGCTTCCATCTTGGTAAGCCTTGTGCCGTAGGGATAGCTGGTTGGCGTTGATGCCGTTGCGCCGGGCTACCAATGACACTCTTTGCCCGGATTCAGGACCTATCGAACATGGCCAGCTTCTGGTCGGCACTCCAGTGGAGTCGGCATTCCTGGCCGAGCAGCTCGCACCCTTGTCGTTTTAGTCGCACTCACCGTTGTTCCTCACTTTGGCTTTCTCAAAGCCCTTCTTCCCTGATCAGTGATCGAAGGAGTCATGCCGCAGGTGCGTCACTCCTTGGTCTCCTCAAATCTATCCTGTCCGACCTTGATCGCATAGCCTGACTTCGGACTGCTAATCAGCAGGTACCCGCTGCGCGCTCAGAAAATCCGTTGAAGGGCGCCCGATTTGCGGCATGTAAGCTTCAGGCGCAGGGGGCGGAACGCCGACCTCTAGTGCATCTAATAAGTCCGCCCAGTATTGCATCATCCTACGTCTCGGTTCGACGTATTCCGCGTGATTGTACGCAGCCCGAATTTGGTTGGCATCAGCATGGGAAAGCTGCGCCTCAATCCACTCTTCTACAAAGCCAACCTCGTTGAGCGCCGTTGAGATGGTGGCCCTGATGCCATGACCGGTGAGCCGCCCTTTGTAACCCATCCGGCTAATCGCGGTGTTAAGGGTATTTTCACTGATCATTTCCTGCGGTTCGTATCGGTGAACCAGCAGATACCGCGCACCGCGCGTCCTTAACTGCATTAGCCGCTGCACAAGTGCAATTGCTTGAGTAGACAGCGGAATCACATAAGGCGGGATCTCATTTCCCTGTGTTCGCACACGACTTCGGAGCTGCTTCACGCCCTCCGGTGGCACCAGCCAGATCCCCTTGTCGAAGTCGAATTGGTCTGGCGTCGCCGCCCGTAGCTCTCCTGTACGCACGCCCGTCAGCAGCAATAGACGAATACCAAGCCGTGTCTTTTCTGCACACTCATGGTGGGTGACGGTCCTGAGCAATCCTGGAAGTTCACTTACGTGGAGGAAGGGATTATGGCGGACTGGCCGCGGCGTCTCGGCAACGATATCAAGGTCTGATGCTGGGTTCACATCAATAAGCCCTTCCGCCATAGCAAAACGAAAGATCTGGTTGAGCCAGGTGCGCACCTTTCGAGCAGAGACCAGCGCGCCTCTGCGCTCAATTCGCCTAATGAGCTCCAGCACGTCACCACGAGAAATATCCGCGATCGGAAGATCGCCCAAACACGGCAGCATGTCCTTCTTCAGGTATTTGCTGGCTTGCCCTGCACTGCCCTTCTTACTTTTCGTCAGTTTTTTACTTCGGAACTCATGCCAGCGATCAGAAACCGCTTCAAATGTGTTGCTGGCGGCGTGAGAGGCTTTCTGGCGCTCGGCGCGACGATGTGATCGTGGATCGATATTGTTGGCCACCAGCGCACGTGCAGCCTCTCTTCGCTGGCGAGCCTCCTTGAGACTCACGTCGGGATAGGTGCCAAGGGAAATACGCAATTGCTTGTCATGCCAATAGAAACGGAAATGCCAGCGCTTCGAACCCGTCGTGGGCACTTGCAGCGATAAGCCATCCCCATCAGTTAACGTATAAGGCTTGCTGGCGGGCTTGGCTTGCTTGATCGCTGTATCTGTCAGAGCCATCAGACACCTCCTTTTGCATCAAGGAGGGGAATACAACCCAGCGGTAGACGAACCAATACGAAAATTGATGCGCAAGGAATCGTAAAAGGCTGTGCCAGCGGTGTACTTAAATGTGTACTTAAAAACCGTGGCTGGAGATGGATTCCAGTGGAATTCAGAAAACGAAAAAAGCGGCTCAAGGCCGCTATTTCCGTGACTTCCAGGCGTTCAGTGGGCCTTAGTGGAAGCAAATATGGCGCAGCGGACGGGACTCGAACCCGCGACCCCCGGCGTGACAGGCCGGTATTCTAACCGACTGAACTACCGCTGCGCGTAACACTTGAAGCGAATGGTGGGTGATGACGGGATCGAACCGCCGACCCTCTGCTTGTAAGGCAGATGCTCTCCCAGCTGAGCTAATCACCCTTCACTTTCGGTGTGGGCGGCATCATACAGCAAAATTTCGCAATGTCTTGATTTAAATGCACTTTATTTAAAAAATTTTCTTATGGCCGGAAAAGGCCCGTAAAAACAGGCTCCACTCCCCTTCAAACGCGAGTCTATTGCGTTTACCTGTTGCTTGGCCGCACAATTAAAAACCATTCTCAATAACGCCTGAGTCACACCTATGTCTGTGGGTGAACCGCCATTCCAACGGGAAATTTCCCAGCTCTACAGCGAGCATCATGGCTGGCTGCTCACTTGGCTGCGACGCAAACTGCGCTGCCGGCATCATGCGGCCGACCTGGCCCAGGATACGTTTGCACGCATCCTGAACGCGCGCGAGTCCGTGGCCGGCATTCGCGAACCCCGGGCTTATCTGAGCACCACAGCCCGGCGCCTGATCATTGACCAGACGCGGCGCCGACAGATTGAACAAGCCTACCTGCAGGAATTGGCCCTCACGGTGGACGCATTGGAGGGGTTTCAGTCCCCGGAGCAGATCCACACCACCCTTGAAGCCCTTGAACAGATCGCGTTTATCCTGGAAGGCATGCACGAATACGCGCGCCAGGCATTCGTGCTGTATTACTTGGAAGAAATGACCCAGCAGCAAATCGCCCGCCAGCTCAAATTGTCGGAACGCACTGTACGCAAATATCTGATCCAGGCGCTCATGCACTGCGGCCATAGCATGGACACTTGATAAAGCATGTCGGATAGCCACCCAGAGATCGAAGAGCAAGCCGCCGAATGGCTCCTGCACCTGCATGAAGGCGAACTGAACGAGCCCCAGCGCCAGGCGTTCGAACGCTGGAAACAGCAAGGCCCGCATCACGCTGCGGCCGCCGCTCGAATGGAAGCAGTCATTGTCCGCATGCAGGCCCTGCGCGGCAAAAAAAACCTAGCAAAGGCGGCGCTGAACGCGGCTTTCGCGCAGCCTAGAAACCGCCGTAGCAAGAACGCCGTGCGCGCATTGGTATTGGCGTGCAGCCTGGCGATTCCAACCGCCGCATTGCTTGTCAGCCTTTACCCCCAGCAATGGATGGCCGATGTGCGCAACGGTCCGGGCCAATGGCAAACCCTGCAATTGGCAGATGGCTCGACGCTGGCCTTCAACGGCGTCAGCGCGGTGAACCTGCATTTCGATGGCAAGCAGCGCCGTATCGATTTGCTGCAAGGCGAAATACTGGTGGAAGTGGCCCACGACAGCACGCGGCCGTTTGTCGTGCAGACACCCCAAGGCACATTGCGCGCGCGGGGCACACGGTTCGTGGTCAAGCGAGACGGTGATGTCACCGTACTGAGCATGCTCGAATCCCGCGTAGCCGCACACAGTGCCGATGGCGAGCAGACGCTGGAGGTCGACGCAGGCTCGCGGGCCCTGATGCGCTCGAATGATGTCCGCCTAAGCGGCACGGTCGACCCGGCCAGCATCAACGAGGCGTGGCGCCGTCATCAATTGGTGGTCGAGAATCGGCCATTGCCCGAGGTGCTGGACGAAATCGCCCGGCATCGCGCCGGCCGTGTCCAATTCGATCGCCATGCGCTCCAAGGCATACGAGTGTCGGCCGTCATACCGCTGGATGACAGCGACCATGCCTTGCAACTGTTGGCGCAAACACTGCCGATACGGGCCCATGCTTTCACCCCTTGGCTGATCGTCGTCACACCCGAAATGCCGCCCAATGAATAATTATTCGCATTTGCTTCCGGTTTTTATGAAGCTGCCCGTCAAGGAAGGTAATTCAGCACATAAAGGACTACCTTCACCATGCCTACCCCCTCCCCCGCGGGCAGACGTTTTCGACTCCTGAAAAGCGCGCCACTGTCGCTGGCGCTGATCACCACCATCACATTAAATATGAGTCTGGCCCATGCAGACGTCGCCAGCATCACCACTCGGACGTACGACATTCCAGCCGGGCCGCTAGGCAGCTCGCTCAATCGGTTTGCCCAGCAGGCGGGCGTCGCCATCGTGTTCCAGTCCCACGAACTGGAAGGCCTTCAAGGGCAAGGTCTGAAAGGCTCCTACGGCATCCAGGACGGTTTCGATAGTTTGCTGCAAGGCAGCGGCTACCGTGCGGTAAAAGGCGATCAGGTCTATGCGCTGGAACCCGCGCCCGTCAGCGGCGGCGACACCATGGAGCTGAGCCCGACCCAAGTCAGCGGTAACCAGCTCGGTAACGTCACCGAGGGCACCGGATCCTACACGCCCGGCACAATCGCGACCTCGACACGGCTGGTGCTGACGCCCAAGGAAACGCCGCAATCGGTCTCGGTAGTCACCCGCCAGCACATGGATGATTTCGGCCTGAACAACGTCGACGATGTGATGCGCCATACACCCGGCATCACTGTGTCAGCCTTCGACACCGAGCGTACCAACTACTATGCCCGGGGTTTTTCCATCAACAACTTCCAGTACGACGGCATTCCGTCCACGGCGCGCAATGTCGCTTACTCAGCGGGCAACACCCTGAGCGACATGGCGATCTACGACCGCGTCGAAGTGCTCAAGGGTGCCACCGGCCTGCTAACTGGCGCAGGCTCGCTGGGGGCGACAATCAACCTGGTGCGTAAGAAACCTACCGCAGACTTTCAAGGACACGCCACCCTCGGCGCCGGTTCCTGGGACAACTACCGCAGCGAGCTGGATGTCAGCGGTCCGCTGACCGAAAGTGGCAACGTGCGCGGCAGAGCCGTGGCGGCGTACCAGGACAAGCATTCGTTCATGGATCACTACTCGCGCCAGAGTCCCACGTACTACGGCATCATGGAGTTCGATCTGTCACCCGACACCCTGCTGACCGTAGGCGGCGACTATCAGGACACGCTGCCAAAGGGTTCTTCATGGTCGGGCAGTTTTCCGCTGATCAACGCCAAAGGCGATCGCAATAGCGTCAAGCGCTCGTTCAACAACGCCGCCGATTGGAGCAGTTGGGAGCAATACACACGCACCGTATTTGCCGTGCTTGAGCACGATCTGGGTGATGGATGGGTGACCAAGCTGCAATTGGATCACAAGATCAACGGCTACCACGCGTTGATGGGTTCGATCCAAGGCGACCAGCCTCAACCGGATGGCACCGCACAACTCACGTCGGGCAAGTACACCGGGGAAACTGTCAGCGATTCCGCCGACCTATACGTGAGCGGCCCGTTCAGCCTGGGAGGTCGAGAACATGAACTGGTGCTGGGCGGCTCCATCAGCGCCTCCGAATGGAAAGGTAAAGGCTACTGGAATCTCTCGCCGAATATCGTCGATTTCAATAACTGGCACGGCCACGCCGCCATACCGGATTGGGGTCAGGCACAATCGCTGACCCGATGACACCGTGCGCCAGACAGGCGCTTATGTCACCACGCGCCTGAACCTTGCCGACGACCTCAAGCTGCTGCTGGGCGGACGCGTGGTCAACTACCAGGTCACAGGCTACAACCCCAATTACCGTGAGTCTGGACGTTTCGTGCCTTACGTCGGTGCCGTGTACGACCTTAACGACACTTACTCGGTGTACGCCAGCTACACCGATATCTTCATGCCGCAGGAGAATTACAACCGCGACCGCGACAACAAGCTGCTTGAGCCCGACGAAGGCCAGAACTGGGAGCTGGGTCTGAAAGCCGACTTCCTCGACGGTCGCGTGAACGCCAGTGCAGCCTACTTTGAAATCCATGAATCCAATCGCGCGCTTTCGGATGACGAGTACAACAACCAAACGCCAATCCCAAACAACTACGCCTACAAAAGCAGCAAGGCCGTTACCAAAGGTTATGAGTTGGAGATGTCCGGCGAGATTGCTCCTGGCTGGCAACTTCAGGCCGGCTACACCCACAAGATAGTGCGCGACGACAAGGACGAAAAAATCTCCACCTTCGAGCCTGAAGATCAGGTCAAGCTGTACACCACCTACCAACTCAAGGGCCAATTGGACAAGTTGACCGTCGGCGGTGGCGTACGCTGGCAGAGCGTTGGCTGGCAGGACATCTACAACAACCCGCATAAGCAATACGAAGAGTTCTCCCAGGACGCTTATTGGCTGGTGGATGTGATGACCAAGTACCAGGTCACTAAGAATCTGTCGGCCACACTGAACGTCAACAACCTGTTCGACAAGCACTACTACACCAATATCGGCTTCTATAACTCCGCCGCTTACGGCGAGCCGCGCAACTTTATGGTGACCACGCGCTGGGATTTCTAGAGCCCCAATAAAAAACGCCGCTGATCAAACCTGATCGGCGGCGTTTTTCAGTTTATGCAAAGTCCAGACAGCAAAAAGCCCGCTCAATGAGCGGGCTTTCTGTGGTGACCTGGCGTTCAGTGTTCCAGGTTACCGAATATGGCGCAGCGGACGGGACTCGAACCCGCGACCCCCGGCGTGACAGGCCGGTATTCTAACCGACTGAACTACCGCTGCGCGTAACACTTGAAGCGAATGGTGGGTGATGACGGGATCGAACCGCCGACCCTCTGCTTGTAAGGCAGATGCTCTCCCAGCTGAGCTAATCACCCTTCGTTTCGGTGTGGCGCGCATTCTACGGAGCGTCCCCAAGTCTGGCAAGCACTTTCTTAAATCTTTTTTTTGATAGCTTCCAATGGCTTAGGCAGGGTTGGCCTGGCGCGATATGAAGAGAATAATGCCCCCCTTTGTATAAAGGAGAGACTCACCCCATGTGGTTCAAGAACCTGCTTATCTATCGCCTGACCCAAGATCTGCCTGTTGATGCCGAGGCGTTGGAAGCGGCCATGGCCACCAAGCTGGCGCGCCCATGTGCAAGCCAGGAGTTGACCACTTACGGTTTTGTCGCCCCGTTCGGCAAAGGTGAAGATGCGCCCCTGGTGCACGTCAGCGGTGACTTCCTGCTGATCGCCGCGCGCAAGGAAGAACGCATTCTGCCGGGCAGCGTGGTGCGTGACGCACTCAAGGAGAAAGTCGAAGAGATCGAGGCCGAGCAGATGCGCAAGGTCTATAAGAAAGAACGCGACCAGATCAAGGATGAGATCATCCAGGCCTTCCTGCCCCGCGCATTTATTCGTCGCTCGTCGACCTTTGCCGCCATCGCGCCGAAACAGGGTCTGATCCTGGTGAACTCGGCCAGCCCCAAGCGCGCCGAAGACCTGCTCTCCACCCTGCGTGAAGTGATCGGCACCCTGCCGGTACGTCCGCTGACGGTGAAAACCGCACCGACCGACATCATGACCGACTGGGTCACCACCCAGAAACCGGCCGATGACTTCTTCGTCCTCGACGAGTGCGAGCTGCGCGACACTCACGAAGACGGCGGCATCGTGCGTTGCAAGCGTCAGGACCTGACCAGCGAAGAAATCCAGCTGCATCTGACCACCGGCAAAGTCGTGACTCAGTTGGCCCTGGCCTGGCAAGACAAATTGTCCTTCATGCTCGACGACAAAATGACCGTCAAGCGCCTGAAGTTCGAAGACCTGCTGCAGGACCAGGCGGAACAGGACGGCGGCGACGAAGCCCTGGGCCAGTTGGATGCCAGCTTTACCCTGATGATGCTGACCTTCGGCGACTTCCTGCCGGCGCTGATCGAAGCGCTGGGCGGAGAAGAGACCCCGCAGGGCATCTAAGCCGTGTGAGGATCGGGAGGCGTTAGAGGCGCGTGTTCGGGATTGCGCTGTGTCGGTCAACTTATTCATTGGCTGACACAGTGCGATCGCGGGCAAGCCTCCTCCCACATTTGACCGCATCAACCCTTCTAAAAAGACCAACGAAAAAGGACATTCCCATGCGCGCCCTCGCCAGCTTGAGCCGCTTCGTCGGCAATACCTTCGCCTATTGGGTGTTGATTTTCGCCGTTGTGGCGTTCTTCGAACCGTCCTGGTTCATTGGCCTGAAAAGCGCCATCGTGCCGTTACTGGGGCTGGTGATGTTCGGTATGGGGCTGACCCTGAAGCTGGATGACTTCGCTGAAGTCGCCCGGCACCCATGGCGCGTGGCGCTGGGCGTGGTGGCGCACTTTGTGATCATGCCCGGCGTGGCCTGGTTGTTGTGCCAGGTGTTTCATCTGCCGCCGGAGATTGCCGTCGGTGTGATCCTGGTGGGCTGCTGCCCAAGCGGTACCTCGTCCAACGTAATGACTTGGCTGGCCCGTGGCGATCTGGCGTTGTCGGTGGCCATCGCCGCCGTCACCACCCTCCTCGCCCCGCTGCTGACGCCGGCGCTGATCTGGTTACTGGCGTCAGCCTGGTTGCCGGTGTCGTTCATGGAGCTGTTCTGGTCGATCCTGCAAGTGGTGCTGCTGCCGATCGTGCTCGGCGTGGTGGCGCAACGCGTGCTTGGTGAGCGCGTGCGCCATGCGGTGGAGGTACTGCCGCTGGTGTCGGTGATCAGCATCGTGATGATCGTCGCGGCGGTGGTTGCGGCGAGCCAGGCCAAGATTGCCGAGTCGGGCCTGTTGATCATGGCGGTGGTGATGCTGCATAACAGCTTCGGCTACTTGCTGGGTTACTTCACCGGTCGCCTGTTCAAACTGCCCTTGGCACAACGCAAATCCCTGGCGCTGGAGGTGGGCATGCAAAACTCCGGGCTGGGCGCCGCGCTGGCCAGCGCGCACTTCTCGCCATTGGCGGCGGTGCCGAGCGCGCTGTTCAGCGTCTGGCACAATATTTCCGGGGCATTGCTGTCGACTTACTTCCGCCGGATGAGCGAAGCGCAAGACCGTCTCCCACTGGAGAGCACCCCGCCAACTTGATCGCGTGATCGATGTTCGGCACTCTAACGCCCTTCGCGGGGACGACCCCGCGACGCTTCCAAGCGCCAATTCCGGGGACGACCCCATCCACAGAAGGGGTTACCCATGTCTTGGATCATTCTTTTTTTTGCCGGGTTGTTCGAAGTGGGCTGGGCCGTCGGCTTGAAGTACACCGATGGTTTCAGTAAGCCGCTGCCCACCGTCCTGACGCTTGCCGCCATGGCCGTGAGCCTTGGCCTGCTGGGGCTGGCCGTAAAAGAGCTGCCGCTGGGTACTGCCTATGCCGTATGGACGGGCGTGGGTGCCGTCGGGACGGTCATCGCCGGGATTATCCTGTTTGGCGAATCCATGGCGTTGTTCCGGCTGGCCAGCGTGGCATTGATCATCTTCGGGTTGATTGGTCTCAAGCTCAGCACCTAGGTCGCCAGCGCTTACCGTGGGCAAACCCGACCGCGGTAAGCGCTGATTAGCCGTACAAATCTAACGGACCGTGCCGCGCAGTCCCGCTACCACTTCCTGCAACTGCGCAGGTGTAGCCGCCTCCACCGCAACCGGCTCGCCGGCCACCAGCACCACCCGCGACCAGATGCGATGGAAGAAGCCTTTATTCGGATCGCGACTGAAGAAACTGCCCCATAACCCCTGCAACGCCATGGGAATCACCGGCACCGCCGTCTCTTCCAGAATACGCGTCACGCCACCGCGAAACTCATTCATCTCACCATCGGCGGTCAGCTTGCCCTCCGGAAAGATACACACCAACTCCCCTTCTTTCAGGTACTCGGCAATCCGCTTGAAGGCTTGCTCATAGATCTGGATATCTTCGTTGCGCCCGGCAATCGGAATCGCCCCGGCGGTGCGGAAGATAAAGTTGAGCACCGGCAAACGGTAGATCTTGTAGTACATGACAAAACGAATCGGCCGACGCACCGCGCCACCGATCAGCAGCGCATCGACAAACGACACATGATTGCACACCAGTAACGCCGCGCCTTCGTCCGGGATGGCCTGCAGGTTGCGGTGCTCCACGCGGTACATGGAATGGCTGAGCAGCCAGATCATGAAGCGCATGGTGAACTCGGGGACGATTCGGAAGATGTAGGTATTGACCGCGATATTGAGCAGCGACACCACCAGGAACAGCTGCGGAATCGACAGCTTGGCCACGCTCAACAGCAGGATCGACACCAGCGCCGACACCACCATGAACAGCGCATTGAGGATGTTGTTGGCGGCGATCACCCGTGCGCGCTCATGTTCAACCGTGCGCGACTGGATCAACGCATACAGCGGCACGATATAGAAACCGCCGAACACGCCCAGGCCGAGAATATCCGCCAGCACCCACCAGGCCTGCCCGTAGCTGAGCACCGCCAGCCAATCGTTGGCCTGGACGTTCTGCGGGAAGCCACCTGAATGCCACCACAGCAACAGGCCGAACACCGTCAGGCCGAATGATCCGAACGGCACCAGACCGATTTCCACCTTACGGCCGGAGAGCTTTTCGCACAGCATCGAACCCAGGGCGATGCCCACCGAAAACACGGTAAGAATCAGCGTCACCACGGTTTCGTCGCCGTACAGCCACTCCTTGGCATATGCCGGGATTTGCGTCAGGTAGATCGCGCCGACAAACCAGAACCACGAGTTGCCGACAATCGAGCGCGACACCGCCGGCGTCTGCCCCAGGCCCATGCGCAAGGTGGCCCACGATTGGCTGAAGATATTCCAGTTCAGGCGCAATTGCGGCGTGGAGGCCGCCGCGCGCGGGATGCTGCGGCTGGCCAGGTAACCCAGCACCGCCACGCCGACAATCGCCACCGACACCACCTTGGCGTAATGGGTGGACGACATCATGATCCCAGCGCCGATAGTGCCCGCCAGGATCGCCAGGAAGGTGCCCATTTCCACCAGGCCGTTACCGCCGACCAATTCGTCGTCGCGCAATGCCTGGGGCATGATCGAATACTTCACCGGGCCGAACAGCGCCGAGTGCGTGCCCATAGCGAACAACGCCAGCAGCATCAATTCCAGGTGGTTGAACAGAAAACCGGTGGCGCCCACGGCCATGATCACGATCTCGGCGATCTTGATCACCCGAATCAGCGCGTCCTTATTGAATTTTTCGCCGAACTGCCCGGCCAGCGCCGAGAACAGGAAGAACGGCAGAATAAACAGCAGCGCGCACAGGTTGACCCAAATGGCGCGATCGCCGTCGATGGCGAGTTTGTAGAGGATCGCCAGGATCAGCGATTGCTTGAAGATGTTGTCGTTGAACGCACCCAACAACTGGGTGATGAAAAACGGCAAAAATCGCCGAGTGCGCAGCAAGGTGAATTGGGAAGGATGGCTCATCGTCGTCCGTGTTCCTGCGTGGCCTGAAGGCTTATCGATTATCAGGCCACGACTTTACCTAATCCTGGTTACTTATTCCCTAATCCTGCAATACACGGTGAAACAAAAAGCTCACCTTTATAGGCCCCCACCACGGTGCGCTTGGTCACGATCAACCACATCCATGCCAACGCCGCCACCAGCACGCTGCCCACTACATTGAAGAACGCCAAGTGCAACACGTTCGCCAGTTTCAGAGTGGTCAAGGCGTACACCCCCAGAGGGAAGGTAAAGCCCCACCAGCCCAGGTTGAAGGGGATTTCGGCGCGCAGGTAACGCAGCGTGATCAACACGGCGATCAGCATCCACCACAAACCGAAGCCCCACAGCGTAATACCGGCCACCATGCCGAGGCCGTTGGCGATGTCACCGATGCCTGGCAAGCCGTTGGCGGCGAAGATCGCCGGTGCATCGCCCCCCAGCAGCAACATGCCGAGGGCGCCGGTGCCGATGGGACCTAAGGCCAGCCAGCTGGATGCGGCCATGTTGGCGTGGGGCAGTTTGTGCAAGGCCATGCGCAGCATCAGAATGGTCAGGATGCTGAATGCCACCGGCAGGGAAAACGCCCACAGCACGTAGCTGGTCACCAACATCACCAGTTGCGAATGGGCATCGGCCAGGTGCGGCGCCAACAGCCCACCACTGGCAGCAGCGACCTCGGCGGCGACCACGGGCAACAACCACACGGCGGTCATCTGGTCGATGCTGTGCTCCTGGCGCGTGAACATCATGAACGGGATCAGCACGCCGCAGGCCAAGGCCATAGCCACATCCAGCCACCACAGCACCTCGGCCAACGGCACCACGGCACTGCCCCAGCGCGGCAGACCGAACAGCAGCAAGCCGTTGAGAATCGTGGCCAGGCCCATGGGGATGGTGCCGAAGAACATCGAAACCGTGGAGTGCCCGAAGATCCGTCGCGCTTCATGGAAGAACATCACCCAACGCGCGGCATACAGCCCACTGAACAGCATGAACAAGACGATGGTGAACAGCCACAGCGCTTCGGCCAAAACATGCAGGCCCGGCAGCGCCACCGGCAATTGGGCCAAGGCCAGCGCGAGCACGCCGGTGCCCATGGTCGCGGCGAACCAATTGGGTGTGAACTGGCGAATCACTTCCCGAGGCCGGGTCAGGTGACTGAAAGGTTTATATCTAAGCGTTGTGGAGCAGGTCATCGTGTCAGTCCTCTTCCTCTTATGAGGTTGATTTCATGATAGAACCTGTTCACATATCTATATAACGGGTAATTTCTCTAACTGTTATCTATTTAACCGATAAGCATCAGACACTGCCTTCACTTTCGATCACCAGGATGCGTGCCGGACCTTGGGGATGGGCGACATGCTCGGTACCGACGCTGGCATAAAAGATGTCCCCCACCGCCAACTCAGCTACCTGTTCAAAGCCGTTATCGCGGTAGTGCATCAGCACCCGTCCGTCGAGCACGACAAATACTTCTTCGCCGTCGTTGATGTGCCAGCGGTACGGTTGATCGGTCCAGTGCAAACGGGTGGTAATGCCGTTCATAGTGGCAATATCCAGCGCCTCCCAGGCACGGCTGCCGGTGAAGTCTTTGCTGCGGATAATCTTCATCGTCGAACCCTTCGGCTGTTGAAGTCGCGGATTATGACCGGATCACCGACTGGATGTCGCGCGGCTCCTGGTGCAGTCCTGGAGCAGCAACGCCATCAAGGCACTGAGGGCCAACACGATCAACGAGGCGCCATAGCCGTCGGTGGTGGCGATCGGGCCGAACGCGCGCGTCAGGGTGCCCGCCAACAACGAGGGTATGCAGAACGCCAAGTAGCTCAGGACGTAAAACGCCGACATCAAGCCTGCGCGCTCGTGGGGCTGAGCCAATGGCACGACGCTGCGCACAGCGCCCAGAAACCCGGCGCCGAACCCGCTGCCGGCGATCAGGGTGGCGACGAAGAACAGCGGCAGGCTGGCTGTGTGTACGGCGCCGAGGATCAGCGCCACGCCCAGCGCCAACAGCATGGCGCCCAGACGCAGGACTTTGTCAGCCGCACGGTGGCGCAGGCCGTAAATCATCAGCGCTCCGCTGACGGTCAGCACCGCCACCAATGCACCGCCGATCAGGTTTGATGTCGACCCGGTCGCCGCCCGCACCAGAGAAGGCGCCAGGGATAAATAGAAACCGCCCATGGCCCACACCGCGATATCCACCGGCAATGCAATCCACAATGCGCGGCGCGCCTGGGCAGGCACATGCAACGTAGGCCACAACGACGCTAACGCCCCGGCGATGGGACTGACGCTTTCCGGCAGGCGCCACACAAGCAAGGCTTGTAGCAGCATCGCGCCGAACAGCACCCAGTAAATCAACTGGGTCGGAAATGGCGCGAACTCCACCAGCAGGCTGCAGCCCATCGCTCCGCAGGCCATGCCCAGCAACGGCGCAAGGCTGTTGATCAGTGGGCCCTGTTCGCGATCGGTATCCAGCAGCGCTGCGCCCAGCACTGCGGTGGCCATACCAGTGGCGAAGCCCTGTAATGTGCGCGCGACGATCAGCCAGGCCACACTGCTTTCATTGATAAACAGCAGCATCGCCAGCATCTCAACGATCAGTGCGGCGAAGATCACCGGCTTGCGCCCCAGGTAATCCGACAGCGAGCCCACGGTCAGCAGCGCCGCTAACAAGCTCAGGGCGTACACACCAAAGATCAGCGTGAGCATGCCTGCGGAAAAGTCCAAGTGCTGCTGATACAGGTGATACAACGGCGTCGGCGCGCTGGAGGCGGCGAGAAACGTCAGCAAGGTGATCGCCAGGAACACCAGGCTGGGGCGATGGGAAGTGAGACTGGACATGGGCACGCTCCGCTAAAGCTAATATTTTGCTTTTGTGCAGTGTGCGACTCGCCGACGCTTAAAGCAAATTCTTTGTGTTAAGGTCGCGTCCATGGTGATTAAAGAAGGCCTTCGCCCGGGAGGCCGCAGTGCCCGGGTACAAGCATCGGTACATTGCGCCGTGCGTGAACTGTTGGAAGCCCACGAGCGATCCAGCGTGACTGTGCCGATGATTGCCGCGCGCGCCGGGGTGACGCCGTCGACCATCTACCGACGCTGGGGGGACCTCTCCGCCCTGCTCGCCGATGTGGCCGTTGCACGCATGCGCCCGGACAGCGAGCCGGCCGATACCGGCAGCCTGCGCGGCGACCTGCGAGCCTGGGCCGAGCAGTACCTGGATGAGATGAGTTCGGAACCGGGGCGCATGATGATGCGCGACGTGCAATGCAGCCCAACGCCAGGCTACTGCGTTAGCATTCTGAGCGGGCAGTTGCAGACAATTGTCGATCGCTACCCCGGCGAAACAGCGCCAAGCGTGGACCGCTTGATCAACCTGCTGGCGGCGCCGACAGTGTTTCGTATTCTGTTCTCGAGCGCGCCGTTGGCAGTTGAAGAACTGCACGAGCTGATCGAGCTGGCACTGAAGACCTGATGCAAAACCATAGGTGGGAGAGCGCTTGGCCCTCCCACATTTCACTGCGTTCTGATCAGCTTAGGTGCGCATCCCGCGCCCACTGACCAGCAACCGTGCACACCCGATGTAAAGCACCACAGTGGCCACGATCATAAAAGTGATCGCCACGCTGATCTTGATATCCGATACGCCGAGGATGCCGTAACGGAAGGCATTGACCATGTGCAGGACAGGGTTTGCCAACGATACGGTCTGCCAGAAAGGCGGCAGCAGGCTGATGGAGTAGAACACCCCGCCCAGGTACGTCAGCGGTGTCAGCACGAAAGTCGGGATGATCGAGATGTCATCGAAATTGCGCGCAAACACCGCGTTGATAAAGCCCAGCAGCGAGAAAATCGTCGCCGTTAGCACCACCACCAGAATCGTCACCCCCAGGTGATGCACCTGCAGATGGGTGAAGAACAGCGACAACAGCGTCACGATCACGCCCACCATCAAACCGCGCAGCACACCACCCAGGGTGTAACCGATAAGGATCGTGTGGGGCGACACCGGCGACACCATCAGTTCCTCGATGGAGCGCTGAAACTTGCTGCCAAAGAAGCTGGAGACCACGTTGCCGTAGGAGTTGGTGATCACCGACATCATGATCAGGCCCGGCACGATGTACTCCATGTAGGTGAAGCCACCCATGTCGCCGATCTGCCGACCGATCAGGTTCCCGAAGATTACAAAGTACAAGACCATGGTGATTGCAGGCGGCAGCAACGTCTGCGGCCAGATCCGGGTAAAGCGCTTCACTTCGCGATAGACGATGGTCTGCAGGGCGACGAGGTTGGGTTGCAGTTCGGAACTCATACCGCCACCTTCGCCAGATTTTTCTCCACCAGGGACACGAACAACTCCTCAAGGCGATTGGTTTTATTACGCAGGCTCAGCACTTCGATGTTCTGGGTCGCCAATTGGGTGAACAGCGCGGTGATGCCCATGGCTTTGTCCACCTGGACTTCCAGGGTATGGCTATCCACCAGGCGGCAGGGGTAGCCGAGCAGTTGCGGTGCGACGGTCAGATTGTTCTTCAAGTCCAGCAGGAACGTTTCCACATGCAACTGGCTCAGCAGGTTACGCATGCTGGTGTTCTCGACGATGGTGCCGTGGTCGATGATGCCGATATTGCGGCAAAGCTGCTCAGCCTCTTCCAGGTAGTGGGTAGTGAGGATGATGGTGATGCCCTTCTCGTTCAGCTCGGTGAGAAAGGTCCACATCGAACGCCGCAGCTCAATGTCCACGCCGGCGGTGGGCTCATCGAGGATCAGCAGGCGCGGCTCATGCACCAAGGCGCGGGCGATCATCAAACGCCGCTTCATGCCGCCGGACAGCGAACGCGAAGGCACGTCGCGCTTGTCCCACAGGCCCAATTGGGTGAGGTACTGCTCGGCGCGCTCCTTGGCGATTTTCGCCGGGATGCCGTAGTAGCCCGCCTGGGTCACGACGATGTCGAAAGTCTTTTCGAACTGGTTGAAGTTGAATTCCTGGGGCACCACACCGATGCAACGCTTGAGCGCCGCCGGGGACTGGTCCAGGTCATTACCGAAAATATTCACCGTGCCGCTGGTTTTGTTGACCAGGGTCGACAAGATGCCGATGGTGGTGGATTTGCCGGCACCGTTGGGGCCGAGCAAGGCGAAGAAGTCACCCTCAGCAACGTCCAGATCGATACCACTCAGGGCCTGGAAACCGTTGCCGTAGGTTTTGGTTAGCTGCCGGATGGACAGAGCGGAACTCATATCGGATTACGCACCAGAGAAGGGAATAGAAAGAGTAGATGAGGGCGCACCGCCCTTAGTTCAACGACAGCGCAGGACAGGCATGGTGCTTGGCCGCGCCGCACAAGTACAGTCACCCGTATTAATAGTAGGTATTAAGTCAACGCGGTCATGACGGCTTTTCGGTAGGCCGGGCGTTGCTGCAAACGCTGGTACCACGCCTCCAGATGCGGCATGGCCGGCCGTTCGATGGGCATTTCAAACCACGCGTAGATAAAGCTGCCCAGGGGAATATCGCCCATGCCGATGGCGTCGCCGGACAGGTAGGGTTGTTCGGCCAGCGCCTTGTCCACCATACCGAGCGCGTCAATGCAGGCGTTGCGCCCGGCATTGATGGCATCCCAGTTCCGTTGCTCCGCTGGGGTGCGCACGATGCCCCAGAACACTGCTTTGAATGGCTCGGCGAGGGTCGAGGTGGTCCAGTCCATCCACTTTTCCGCGTTGGCGCGGGCCTTGAGGTCGGTCGGATACCAGCTCGCCCCGTGCTTGGCGCACAGGTAGCGCACGATGGTATTGGATTCCCACAACACGAAGTCGCCGTCTTCGATCATCGGCACCCGACCATTGGGGTTCAACGCACGGTACTGCGGCGTGTCGACCACCCCAAAAGCACCGCCCGCATCGATGGCCTCATAGTCCAGGCCGAGCTCCTCGGCGCACCACAGTGCCTTCCTGACATTCGATGAATTTTTACGACCCCAGATTTTCAGCATGACCGCGCCTTAGTGGTTGGGTGGACGCAGCAGCATACGCCGGTTCACGAGCGGCTTAAATCCGTCTGCAAGTCGCCGAGCAAGGGAGGCAGCCCATCGTCAAACAGGTGCGGGTAACATTTCTGCAGGTGGGAAAAGAAAAAAGCCTCCGGCACATCGGTAAATTGCCCATGGTCCACCACGTATTCCATCGAGCGCTGGCCTTGGCGATTGAAGGGGTGGAAAACGCTATCGTTGATACCGTCGAACGCCAAGGGCGGCACATCGAAAAGTTCACACAGCTGGGCATTGAACGCCGGCGTGGCCTTGACCCAGCGACCGTGCAGATACAGTTCGGTGTACCCATGCATGGCGAACACATCACTCTTGAGCAATGCGATCAGGCGTGGGGTCGACAGGTGGTTGCGCACGTCCGCCAGGCCGATGCGCGCGGGGATGCCGCAATGCCGGGCGCAGGCGGCGAGCAAAGTGGCCTTGGGCACGCAGTAACTCTCACGGCTGGCCAGGGCGAAACTGGCACTGAGGGTGCGCGGATCGCGACTGAAGGTGTAGGGGTTATAGCGAATCGCCTCACGCACGGCATAGTAAAGACTGACCGCCTGGTCACTTAAATCCGCGCTGGTTCCGCGATGTTTTACCGCGAACTCCACCACCGCAGGGTGGTCACTATCGATGAAGCGGCTGGGACTCAAGTACGCATTCATGATGTTTCATCTCCGAGGCAAGCCTGGAGTTTAACCACAGGCTCACCCCACGGATAACGACGATTCGGCCAAATGTCGGCGCCCGCTGCAGGGGGCTGTCAGCACAACTGGTTACACCCTGACCACCGCGTTTTCTCGGATGCCGACTAAGCTCCTTGGTGGTTTCGCCCTTGGTTTCACGGAGGATTGAATATGCTGTTGTTGTGGATACTGGTTCTGGTGGTCGGCATTGCCTACCTGGCACACCGCCGCACCGCGCCCCTGCCCGCCCTGGGAGTGGTCGCCGTTTACCTGTTGGCGATGGGCGCCTGGAGCCACGCACCGGGCTGGTTGTTGGTGATCCTTTGGGTGCTGCTGGCCGTCGTCGCGGCGCCGCTGCTGCTGCCGGACCTGCGTCGCCAATATTTTACCAAGCCGCTGTTCAGCTGGTTCCAGAAAGTCCTGCCGCCGATGTCCGAAACCGAGCGCGACGCCATTGACGCCGGTACGGTGTGGTGGGACGGCGAACTGTTCAGCGGGCGTCCCGACTGGGACAAATTGCTCGCCTACCCCAAGGTGCAGTTGACTGAAGAAGAACAAGCCTTCATCGACGGCCCCACCGAAGAACTCTGTGCGATGGTCAGCGACTGGGAAATCGGCCAGGCCATGGACCTGCCTCCAGCCGCCTGGGAGCACATCAAGACCCACGGTTTCTTCGCCCTGATCATTCCCAAGGAATACGGTGGCAAGGGCTTTTCGGCCTACGCCCACTCACAGGTTGCGATGAAGCTCGCAACCCGCAGCGGTGACCTGGCTTCCACCGTAATGGTGCCCAACTCCCTCGGCCCGGCCGAATTGCTGCTGCATTACGGCACCGACGAACAACGCAACCACTACCTGCCGCGCCTGGCGCGTGGCGACGATATCCCCTGCTTCGCCCTGACCGGTCCGCTGGCCGGTTCCGACGCCGGCGCCATGCCCGATACCGGCGTGATCTGCAAAGGTGAATGGCAAGGCCAGGAAACCATCGGTCTGCGTTTGAACTGGGAAAAACGCTACATCACCCTCGGCCCGGTCGCGACCCTGCTGGGGCTGGCGTTCAAGGCCTACGACCCCGACCACCTGTTGGGCGAGGAAGAAGACCTGGGCATCAGCCTGGCCTTGATTCCCACCGACACCCCCGGTGTTGAAATCGGCCGTCGCCATCTGCCTTTGGGCGCGGCCTTTATGAATGGCCCCAACTCCGGCAAGGACGTCTTTATCCCCCTGAGCTACCTGATCGGCGGCCAGGAAATGCTCGGCAAGGGCTGGATGATGCTGATGAACTGCCTGTCGGTAGGCCGTTCGATTTCCCTGCCGGCGGTGGGCACCGGCGCCGCGAAGTTCACCAGCCTGGTGACCGGCCAGTACGCCCAGGTACGTGAACAGTTCAACGTGCCGCTATCGGCCTTCGAAGGCATCCAGGAAGCCCTGGCCCGTATCGGCGGTAACGCCTGGCTGATGGACAGCGCGCGGATGCTCACCGCCAATGCCGTCGACCAGGGCGAAAAACCTTCGGTGCTGTCGGCGATTCTCAAGTACCACCTCACCGAGCGGGGCCGCGAATGTATCGGCCACGCCATGGACGTGCATGGCGGCAAGGGCATCATCATGGGCCCGAACAACTACCTAGGCCGCAGTTGGCAAGGCGCGCCGATCTTCATCACCGTGGAAGGCGCGAACATCCTGTCGCGCAACCTGATGATCTTTGGCCAGGGTGCCATCCGTTGCCATCCCTTCGTGCTCAAGGAAATGGCGCTGGCCGGGCGTGAAGATAAGGACCAGGCACTCAAGGAATTCGACAGCCTGCTGATGCAGCACATCGGCTTCGCTGTCAGTAACGCTGCCAGCACGCTGGTGCTGAACCTGGGCATCGGCCACTTCGAGAAAGCGCCGGGCAACCGCCTGAGCCAGGGCTACTTCCGTGCATTGAACCGCCAGGCAGCGGCGTTTGCGCTGCTCGCCGACCTGAGCATGATGTTGCTGGGCGGCGAATTGAAACGTCGCGAACGCCTCTCGGCGCGTCTGGGGGATGTACTGAGCCACATGTACCTGGCATCGGCGGCACTCAAGCGCTATCACGACCTGGATTCGCCGGATCACTTGGAACCCTTGTTCGTCTGGGCCATGGAGGAAAGCCTCGGTGAGTCGGAGCGTGCATTGGATGAACTGCTGAGCAACTTCCCGAACAAGGTGCTTGGCTGCCTGATGCGGGTAATCGTATTCCCCTTCGGGCGTCGCCATACTGGCCCGTCGGATGCGCTGGATGCCGAAGTGGCCGCAGTGATCGGTCGTGCGAAAGACGACCCGACCCTGGAAGAATTGCTGGCCGGCTGCTATCGCCCGCAATCGGCGGAAGATCCGGTGGGCGCGCTGCAACATGCCTACGATCTGCTGAACGCCAGCCACCCGCTGCAAAAGAAACTGCATACCGCGCTCAAAAGCGGCCAGCTCAAACCGGCTGCCGGCGAGCACGCCATCGACGCGGCACTCAACGCCGGCGTGTTGCAGGCGGCTGAAGCGCAGACACTGCGCGACGCCGAAGCGGCACGCCGCAAGGTGATCGACGTGGATGATTTCAGCAAGGAAGAACTGGCCCAGGCTGAGGGCAAAGTCCGCTGATACGAGCGGTCATATAATTACGGGCGCGTGAGCTATATACTCTCGCGCCCGTTTTTGCTTTGAGGACTTATCTCGTGTCCAACGTCGTTGCCGATCATCTCGTCTTGCTCGACCACCTGCGCAGCATCCTGGTAGCCGTCGGCGAAGCCGAACAGGTGCCCGAGGAAAGTCACGCCCTGTTCCTGGAGCGCTTCGACGAACTGCGCGCCCTGTTGCCCATCGACCCAATCGAAAGCCAGTACCTGGGCCAAGACCTGATGAGTCAGGTCATCCTGCGGTACCCGCAAATTGCCCACCTCGTACCGCGCGACCTGCTGTGGTTCTTTGGCGGCGACTGCCTGCACTTCATGCCCGATGAAGAACTGGACCTGTACCAGGCCCTGGAAGAACGTCGCTACGAAGCCGAACAGAACGACGAACCGTTCGACTGGAACCAAGAAAAGCAGCTGCTAGCCATGCCGGACGACCAGAGCAAGCACTGATCTGCCAGGAGCGAGCCTGCTCGCTCCTAACGTTTTCTCAGCGTCGGCTCCTTGGCCATGCACGCCACCAGGTAATCGATAAATACCCGTAGCTTCGGCGGCAAATAGCGTGTCGGCGAATGCAGCAGCCACGCCTCACCGTGGTACGACGCAATAAAATCCCACGCCGGCAACACCTGCACCAAGCGCCCCTCCTCCAAGGCATGGCGCGCCGTGAAATACGGCAGGCTGCCAATACCCACATGCTGCAACACCGCATCCAGACGCACGCCGGTATGGTTCGCCGCATAGCGCCCGCGTACCGCAACGGTCACGGCCTTGGTGCCCTGACGAAACTTCCAGCGTGAATCCGCCGGTGTCTCGCCAAGATAAATGCAGCTGTGCGCCGCCAGATCATGGGGATGGCCCGGCGTACCGTGCTCGGCCAGGTACTGCGGTGTCGCACAGAGCAAATGTTCGATCGGCAACAACTGCCGGCCCACCAGCCCCGGCGGCGGGCTGTCGGTGATGCGGATACTCAGGTCGACGTTGTCGTCGATCAGGTCCACATGGCGATCCTCAAGGATCAGCTGCACATCCACCTGGGGATAGCGTCGCAGGAATTCCGGCATGTGCGGATGTACGACAAACCGCCCCACCGCCTTGGGCACGCTGACCCGCACCAGCCCCTCGGCTTCATGGGTGAACTGGCCACTGATCTCCATCACCGAACGCGCCGCGTTGACCATTTCCTGGCAGCGCTTGAACACCTCTTCACCGCCCTCGCTAAGGCGCAGTTTGCGCGTGGTGCGTTGCAGCAAGCGGGTCGCCAGCGCCCGCTCAAGACGCGAAATACTGCGACTCACCGCCGAAGGCGAAACGCTCAGTTGGCGCGCCGCTTCGGAAAAGCTGCCGGCCTCTACCACTTTGACGAACATCGCCATTTCCCCCAACAGGGGCAACGGAAGATTAATGCTCATGACGCACAGGTCCATTGATAATTGAACGGATTATCACCCATTCGAGCAGTATTTATACTGCCCGTAGAACCCTGATGCGGATGCAAATGATGACCGAACGCCTGTTTTTTACCCACGACCACCTGACCGCCGAGCTTGAAGTGCTGAGTTGCACGCCCCACGACGATCACTTCGCGGTGATCCTGCAATCGACCCTCTTCCACCCTCAAGGCGGCGGGCAGCCGTTCGACACCGGCTGGCTGGGCGAAAGCCAGGTGCTGCGTGTCACCCAGGAGGCCGACCGCGTGGTGCATTATGTCGACCGCCCTGTAGAACCCGGTCCGATCACCGCAAGGGTCGATGAACAGCGCCGCGCCCTGCACACGCGCCTGCATTCGGCCGGTCACTTGATCGGCAACGTCGGCGAAACCCTCGGCTGGATGCCGATCAAAGCCCACCACTGGCCGGGCGAAGCCAAAGTGACGTTTATCCGAGGCGACGCGGCGCAAGCCATGCAGGCCGAGGCGATTCAACAGCAGCTCAACGAATGGATCGCCGCCGACTATCCCCGTCATATGGCCGTGGGCAACGGCACTCGCGAAGTCGGCTTCGGCGAACTGCCCGCCTACGCCTGCGGCGGTACGCATGTGCAGACATTGAGCGAATTGGGCCAAGTTACCATCCAGGCCCTGTCCGAGAAAAAGGGCGCGCTGTCGGTGCGCTATACCCTGGATTGAAGCGTGTGTTGAGCGTTCACCCATTACGCCCTCAAATCGCGACCGCCCCTGCTCTCCCCGGCTCCACCGCGAACGATTTGAGGGTCGACACCGTCGCCGCAGGGTCCTGCGGGTCACTGATGACACGCAGGTGCGTAAGCATCTGCCGCTCCTGCATCTCCACCGAAACGTAGCCGCGCTGGCGGCTGTCGAAAAACTTCACATGGGGGTTCATGGGCAGGATTTTGCTGAACGCCTCGAACGGCGGCCCATCGGAAGTCACCGAGGTGCCGACGAATTCGGTGGCGATCACCGGCGAATCCGGGTCATTGCCATCGACGTGTAGGTCGTTGGCCCAAAACGAGTGGATATCACCGCCCCAGAACACCGGGTTGTTCACCCGGTTGCGCTGAATAGACGCCAGCATCCTTGAACGATTGGCCATGTAGCCATCCCAACCGTCGGTCCAGCGGCCCGGCTTGTGGTTGGTCAGGTCCCGTTGCACCAGCGGCGCCACCAATAAGTCTTGAGCGATCACATTCCACTGCGCCCTGGAGTGGGCAAAGCCCTGATCCAGCCAAGCCTCTTGCTGCCACCCCAGCATCGTGCGGCCAGGATCGCGCAACTCGCTGCACGGGTTAGTCACCACATGCCCCTGATGACTGCCATTGGCCAACACGCAGGGTTGCTCGGAGCGGTATTGCCGACCATCGAGTACATGAAAACGGGCGAGTCGCCCGTAGTCCAGGCGCCGGTAAATGCGCATATCGGCGCCTTTGGGCTGGCTGCTGGCGCGCAGCGGCATATGTTCGTAATACGCCTGATAAGCCGCCGCCCTCTGCTGGAGAAATGGCGCCATCGGGGTTCTCGGGTCCTGGGACCAACGGTTGGCGTAGTCGTTCTGCACTTCGTGGTCGTCCCAGGTCGCCACGCTGGGGGCGGCAGCGTGCAGGGCCTGCAAATCCGGATCGGTTTTATACAGTGCATAGCGGTTGCGGTAATCGCTGAGGCTCACCGCGTTGCCACTGCCATGGGCGCGAAATACCTTGCCTGACTCCGGCGCGTAGGAACTGTCGTAGATATAGTCGCCCAGGAAAAATACCAGGTCCGGCTGCTCGGCGGCCAAGTGGCGATACGCACTGAAATAGCCACGCTCCCAATGGGAGCACGAGACAAATCCCACACGCGCCGATGTCATTGCCTGCAACGGTGGCGCCGTACGTGATTGCCCCACCGGGCTCTGCGCGCCCAGCCCTTCAAACTGATACCAATACGGCCGCCCCGCCTGCAGCCCTGCCACCTCCACATGCACCGAATGCGCCCAGCGCTCGCTGGCCATGACCTCCCCCTGGCGCACGATGCGCGTCATCGCCGCATCGCTGGCCACCCGCCAACGCACCGGCACCGCGCGGCTCAAGCCACCGCGTCCGTCTACGGCATTGAACCGCGGCGCCAGCCGCGTCCAGATCACAAAGCCATCCGGCAGCGGATCCCCCGAGGCCACCCCGAGGGTGAACGGATAGTCCACCCCGGCACTGCGGGCGAATGGACTGAGGATCGAAAACGTGGTGGCCACCGCCAGCCCGGCCAGCACCCGACGTCGCCCCTGATCGACCGGGCCGTTCATACGCGGTGCTCCCACTCAGAACGCAGGGCGGCGAACACCAGCATGTCCTCATGCACACCGTTCTTAAGAAACGCCCCGCGCAGACACCCCTCGTAGTGCAGACCGATTTTTTCCATGACCCGCGCCGATTCTTTATTACGGCTGAAGCACTGACTGCCCACGCGGTGCAGCCCCAACGCCTCAAACCCATAGGCCATCAAGGCAGTGGCGGCCTCAGCCGCAAACCCTTGGTTGCGCTCAGACGCCGCCACCCAGCCGCCCAAGTGCCCATACCCGTGTGCCGCGTTGATGCGCAGACTGACGACGCCGATCAATTCATCATCGTCGCGCCGGTGCATACCCAGGCTCAGCAACCCCGTGGCGCGAAACTTTTCCTGCATCCCCTCGATAAAATCCTGCGCGGTTTGCAGCGTGTAGGGCGACGGAATGCTGGCCGTGTTATCGGCGATCTTCGGCCCGTTGGCCAGGGCGCATAACCGCTCGGCCTGGTGCGGTTCCAGTGCGTGCAGCAGCAGGCGCGGGGTCGACAGATACGGCAATTGGCAACTCATTCCTAAGGGCCCTCAATGTAAATTTTTTGAGAATGCGCGCCTTGGATTTCAATTCTGTTACGCCGGAAAAATGACCCTAGAGTCTTCTGTAAGACCCGTCCTAGAGCCCTCAAAACGTCAATTAAAGTTAACCAATCGGTCATTTTTGCTTGTTAGCGTGTCGCCCCTAATTCAATAACGGGGTAAGGGAATGAGAACCTGGGACGAACCGAAAAAACGCAAGGCGCACATCGAATTGATCCCGATGATCGACGTGATGATGTTCCTTCTGGTGTTTTTCGTACTCGTGAGCCTGAACGTGATTCCGGCCCTCGGCATGAAGACGCAACTGCCCAGCGCCAGCAGCTCGCAGCAGCTCAAGCCGCAGAACAAATTCATCCTGACCCTGGGCGTGGAAGGCCAGTTGCAACTCGACGGCAAGGACCTCACCGTCGACGCCCTGGTACCGGCGCTCAAAGCCGCAGAGAAGCCCGATACCAAGTCGACGATCATCGTCAACAGCGATAAGGGCGTGGAGGTTTCGCGCCTGGTGGAAGTGATGGACACCCTGCGCCTGGGTGGCTTCACCTCCGTGTCCATTGCCACGCGTAAGTCCTGACCATGTACGTTCTGTTTCGTGTGCGCCAACTGCTGGGCAGTGTCCCGGCCGTGATCGCCCTGGTGCTGATTGCCATGGGGATCCAGTCCCAGACATTGAAGGTCGAGCCGGTGTATGACGAGTCGGCGGTCGAGCTGGCCCTGGTCGATCCGGAGCCAGAGCCGCCAGTCATCCCGGAACCGGTGGTTGAGCCGCCACCACCGGTGATCGAGGAAGCCGACGCCGAGCCGGCGCCGCCGCCTCCACCGCCTAAACCGTTGCCAAAACCCGAACCCAAGCCCAAGCCCAAACCGCTGCCCAAACCGGTAGTGGCGAAAGCCGCGCCTACTCCGCCCCCGGTTGCCGCCGCCAAACCGGTACCAGCCGTAACCGCCCCAGCGGCACCTGCGCCGGCACCGCCCGCGCCGCCGAAAGTCGACGGCCAAGCCTTGGAGGGTGGCTATCTCAAGGGCCTGCGCAACGAGTTGGACACGTACAAGCAGTATCCCACCGGCCGCCAGGCATCCCTCGAACGCCCGAGCGGCGAGGTGGTGGTTTGGTTGTTGGTGGATCGCCAGGGCCGCGTGCTGGATTCCGGCCTACAGACCCAGGCGTCGAGCATGTTGCTCAACCGGGCCGCCATCAACAGCTTGCGTCGTATCAAGCAAGTCAAGCCGTTCCCCGAGCAAGCCTTCGGGGGCCGCAATGAGCAGCGCTTCACCGCCACCTTTAACTACAGCGTGCAATAAGCACCCGACACCAGGACGACACTGATGAGGTTCACACGGATTCATCTGGCACTCGTTGCCGCGAGCATGGGGCATGGCATGGTCATGGCCGACACCAACGACAGCGATGTCGGCACCATTGGCGTGCAAGGCAAGGCCACGGCGGGTGGCGGCTACATGGTGCAGGAAGAAAGCATCAAGGGCCGCTCCACGGTGACCAAGGAAGCGCTGGATAAACAGACCGCCACCGGCAACGCCGTGGACAAGCTCAAATACACCCCGGGCCTGAACATCTCCAGCGAAGACAACACCGGGCTGTCGGGCTTTCGCTTCACCATGCGCGGCCTCAACTCCGACCAGGTGGGGATGTCGGTGGATGGCATGCCGATCAACGACTCGGGCAACTACGCGCTGTATTCCAACCTGCTGGGCGACCCGGAAAACATTGAGCAGATCTTCGTCACCCAAGGCTCAGCGGAGGCCGACGGCCCGCACATCGGCTCCAGCGGCGGCAACATCGGGATCGTGACCGTTCGCCCAACCAAAGAAACCGGCGCATTCGTCAAACAGATCATGGGCAGCAACGCCACGCGCAAGACCTTCGCGCGGCTAAATACCGGAGAGATCAACGGCCTGAGCAACTGGCTGTCGGCTTCGCATACCGAAGGGGACATGTGGCGTGGTTCCGGCGCCGTGCGCGCGGATAAAGTCGAGTGGAACAGCTTTTTCGACGCCGGCGATGGCAACACCGCCAACCTGATCCTCAAGTACCACGAGCAGGACAACAACAGTTACAGCCAGTTGACCAAGAGCCAGTTCCAACAGAACGGCCGCAAGTTCGACCCCTACCCCGCCACCCCATCGGTGGGCAGCAACGGCAAGGTCAACAGCTATTACGCCCTGGCACAGAACCCGTTCCAGACTTTTACCGGCGTGCTCAACACCCAATTCAAACTGGCCGACAACCTGGCCCTGTCGGTGATCCCGTATTACTACTGGGGCAACGGCAGCGGGGTCGGTTCGTCCAGCTATGCACTCAACCGCAGCTCCAACGTCGGTGGGGTGTTCGACCTGAGCAATTTGCCGACCGCCGCGCAGTACAACGCCGACGGTTCGTCCACCACCGGCGTTTACTACCGTCCTTCACGCACGCAGACCTGGCGCCCCGGCATCACCACCAAGCTGAACTGGGACCTGGAAGAGCACAGCCTGCAATTCGGTTACTGGTATGAGCGCGCGCGCCAAAGCCAGACCCAGCCGTTCATTGCCCTGAAAAACAGCGGCAAGCCCAGCGACACCTGGCCGGATGGCGATGCCGTGGTCGATGCCAACGGCAACACCGTACAGGGTCGCGACCGCTTTACCGTGACCCCGGCGCAGAAGGTCTGGGCCCAGGACACCTGGTACATCAACCCGGACTGGACCCTGGTGGCCGGCCTTGCCTACATGAACGTCAAGCGTGACGGCACCAACCACGGCAGCCTCACCGAGCAAGCCGAAAAACGTAACCAGACCTACAACAAACTGCTGCCCAACGCCGGCCTCAAATACCAGTTGGATGAGCGGGACCAGTTGTTCTATAGCCTCTCGCGCAACATGCGCATCCCGCAGAACTACGTGCTGTACGACAAGGGCGCCGGCTCCATCGACGCCAAACCGGAAACCAGCTGGAACCACGAGCTGGGCTGGCGCTACACCGATGACGACATGACCGTGGCCGCCACGCTGTTCTACATGCAGTTCAAGGATCGCCAGGTCTCCTCCAAGGACATCAACGGCGACTTCGCCGATATCAACGCCGGCTCCGTCAACAACAGTGGCCTGGAACTGGAATGGAGCGGCCTGCTGCCCCACCACTTCAACTACTACACCTCCTACACCTACACCAAGGCCGAGCAGCAAGACGACCTCACCGTTTATAACGCCGGCAAAGCCATCCTGTTGCCCACCAGCGGCAAGCAGTTCGCCAACGTGCCGAAGAACATGCTGGCGGCCAACATCGGTTATGACGATGGCCACTACTACGGCACCTTCGGCGGCAAATACACCAGCAAGCTCTACGGCGACCTGACCAACGACGAAGCCATCTCCGGCCGCACCGTATTCAACGCCGGTGCCGGTATCTACCTGCCGGTGGACAAGAAAGTGGTGAAGGACGCGACCCTGCGCCTGAACGTCGACAACCTGTTCGACAAGAAGTACCTGGACGGCGTCTACACCACCAAGACCAACTCCGCCAGCTACAGCGGTTTTCGCGACGGCGACCCGGCGTACATCGTAGGCCTGGAACGTACCGTGACGGTTTCCCTGGAAGCCAATTTCTAACTTGCGAGGTCAGTGAACATGGACATGAATTTGCTCCACGACATCACCTTCTATGTGATGTACGCCGCGATGGCGATTGCCATATTTATCACCATCGAGCGCGGCATCTACTTCGCCTATGTGCGCCGCCAGGCCCGCGCCCTTAACAAAGTGCTTGGCGCCAATGTGCACAGCGAACGCGACTTGCCTCAGGAGTTGGCCCGTCGCCATAGCCTGCCGTTGGATATGGTCTTGCCAGTACTGGCACAAAAAGCCTCCCACGGCTCGCGCAAAGACCTGGATGACGTAATCGAAAGCCAGTACCTGAGCACTCGCGCACCGTTGGCCCGCAGCCTGTGGATCATCGAAACCATCACCACCGCCGCGCCTTTGTTGGGCTTGCTGGGCACCATCCTCGGCATTATCGACACCTTCAAGGCGTTGGCCACGGCGGGGGTGTCGGACCCTGGGCAGATTTCCGGCGGCATCGGTACGGCGTTGTTCGCCACGGGCTTGGGGATTGCCATCGCGCTGTTCTGCGTGGTGTTTCATAACTTCTTCCAAGACAGCCTGGAGCGCATCAACGATCAGTTGAAAATCCTGCTGATCCGCGCCGCCACTGGCGCCCGCGTGCAGAGCGAAACGCCGCACCTGGTGCCGACGCCGTTGCACAGCCGCACCGCATAACCGTTTGAGCGGGCGCGCAATGCGCCCGCTTCTATTTAAAAGAGAGCCTTATGTCCGCCTCCTTGAAAATGCGTATCGCAGGCCTTGCCGGTTTGCTCCTCAGTCCGCTTGCCCAGGCGGACTTTTCAATTCCAGGATTTGAATTGGTACACACCGTACCAGTGGACACTGCCCTCGGCACCGCCGATCTACGTCAGCCGGGCCCGGTCTGGATCGAACTGTTCGACGGGGCGAAAAACACCATTGATATCGGCCAGTTCTACGCGGCCGATCATCCTGGGTCGGTCATGGACAAGGTCATCGACCACCTGGAGGCCGCTGGCAAGCGCGGTGTGAAGATTCGCTTTTTGATGGAAGAAAAAGGCATCAAGTTATCGGAGGGTTCAACCCTGGAACGCTTGCGTGCGATCCCCAACCTGACCTTCCGCGTGATGCCCTACGGGCAAGTCAGCGGCGGCATCATCCACGCCAAATACATGATTGTGGACGCTCGGCAGGCATTTGTCGGCAGCCAGAATTTCGACTGGCGCTCCCTGGAACATATCCATGAAACCGGGTTGCGCATCAGCGATGCCACGGTGGTGGGCCAGGTACAGGCGATTTTCGATCAGGACTGGCAAGCCCAGCAGGCGCTGGCCGAGCACCGACCGGTGCCATTGCCGGCGACCGGCCAGGCGCCTGTACGCACCGGCAATTACCTGGTGGCCAGCCCGCAGCGTTACAACCCGCCGGGGGTGGGCGACTCACAGCTGGAATTGCCCCGCTTGTTGGCGGAAGCGAAAAAAGAAGTCCGCGTGCAATTGCTCGACTACGCACCGCTGTCCTATGGACCGGACAATACGCGCCCCTACTATGCAGTGATCGACAATGCCGTGCGGGCCGCGGCCGCGCGCGGTGTGTCGATCAAGCTGATGGTGTCCAACTGGAACACCGACAAACTGGAACTGCCTTACCTCAAGAGTCTGGCCGTGCTGCCCAATGTGCAGATCAAAATTGTCACCCTGCCCGAGGCCAAACAGGGTTTTATCCCCTACTCGCGGGTAATTCACAGCAAGACCATGGAGATCGATGGTCAGCTCGCGTGGGTGGGCACCAGTAATTGGCTGGGCGGCTATCTGGATAATTCGCGCAACCTGGAGGTGGTGATGCGCAGCGAAACCATGGCCAAGCGTGTCGGGGATTTGCACCGACAGTTGTGGGACGGCCCCTACGCTAGAGCCCTGAACGTGACCGATGAGTATCCAGCGCCCCACCCTGGCCAGCATTGACCCGATACACCTGAGTGGTGGTAGTGTGTAGAAATGTTTCTGACAGTTTGATCAGAAACGTCCTACTCACTACTGGCAAAGGAATGCGACTGTCCATGCACTTTCCACTCAAACAATTAGTAGCTGCGAGCCTATTCGCGGCCAGCCTCACGGCCATTACAACACCGGCCTTCGCCAACATCACCGCCGAGCAAAGCACAGCGATTCTCAAGCAATTTGGTGAAACGCCAGTCAGCGATTTCCGCGGTTTCCTCGCCACCCTGGGCAAGGGCGATCTGGGCAAGACCGCCGATGTGGGCCCGGCGATCAACGCCTTTCTCGACAACAAAACCCTGAGTGCCGAGCAGCAGAACGAAATCAACCGTTTGCTGGGCATTTACACGCGGATCAAATACGGCAAGGCCGCTCTGGAGACGCTGCGGGAACTGGTGGAAATCCCGACCTTCAACGTGGACGGCGTACCGCAGTACCAGAACCCGGAATTCCTCAAGATCGCCGACAAGATCCAGGCCCTGGCCAAAGCTTTCAACCTGAACTTCCGTAACATCGACAACCGCGTGTACGAAATTTCCCTGGAAGGCAGCGGCGATGAAGTGGTCGGCATCCATGCCCACGCCGATGTGGTGCCGGTGACCCCGGAAAATTGGGTGCTGAAGGACGGCACCAAGCTCGACCCGTTCAAAGTCACACTGATCGGCGATCGCATGTACGGCCGCGGCACCGAAGACGACAAAAACGGCATCGTAGTGGCGATATATGCCATGAAGGTGATCAAGGAAGAGAAGCTGCCGCTGGCGCGCCAGTTCAAGCTGCTGGTGGACACCACCGAGGAAACGTCCGGCGACGCCATCCCGTATTACTTCGAACACAACCCGACCCCGCAGTACAACCTGGCACTGGATGGCGGTTACCCGGTGGTGATTGCCGAGAAAGGCTACGGCACGGTCATGGCCACGTTCCCGCGTCGCAAAGGTGAAGGCAGCGGCGCGGAAATCGTGGCGATGACCGGCGGCATGGCCACCAACCAGATTCCATCGGCATCGGTTGCCACGTTTGTCACCGATCAGCCGGCCGAACTGGCGGCTAGCCTGCAAAAGGCCGGCGCGGAATATGCCAAGCGCAACGGTGGTGATTTCGAAGTGGCCGCCAAGGTTGAGGGCAAGGATGTGAAACTGACCGTCACCGGCGTGTCGGCACACTCGTCCGAGCCGGAGTCGGGTGTCAACCCGGTGGCGCGCATGCTGGAGTTGATCCACAGCGTCGACGGCAAGATTGCCCTCAAGCACAACCACATCACCGATGCCGCGCGTTATGCGTCGGACAATTGGGGCCTGGATTACCTGGGCGGCAAGTTGGGCGTGGGCTTTGCCGACGAATTTATGGGCCCGCTGACCACCTCGCTGACATTCGTCGGCCAGGACGACAAAGCCTTCAAGCTAGCGGTGAACCTGCGCGTGCCGAAGGGCAAGTCGCCGGAAACGCTCAAAAAAGAAATCGCCGACAAACTCAGCGCCTGGGACAAAAACAGCAAAGTGGCGGTGGACTTCACCTATTCGATTGCCGAGCCGATGTACCGCAACCCGGAAGGCGAATGGGTCAAAGCGTTGCTGGCGGTCGCCACTGAAAACCTGGGCATGGAACATAAATTCGGCACCTCGGCCGGCGCCACCTCGGTGCATGAACTGCCCAACGGCGTGCAATTCGGCCTGGCTCGCCCGGAAGTGAAGTACACCGGGCATACCGACAATGAGTTCAAGACGGTCGATCAGTTCTTGCTGGACTTGCAGATCGTCACTGAAATGATGGGGCGCGTCGGGCAGTTGCCGAAGCTGTAATAGCAAAAAGCCCGCCGTGTTGGCGGGCTTCTCCAGCTTGATAAAAATCAAGCGCACACAAAAACGCCGATCATCGCTGATCGGCGTTTTCATTGAATATGGAGCGGGAAACGAGACTCGAACTCGCGACCCCGACCTTGGCAAGGTCGTGCTCTACCAACTGAGCTATTCCCGCAAATGGCGTCCCCTAGGGGACTCGAACCCCTGTTACCGCCGTGAAAGGGCGGTGTCCTAGGCCACTAGACGAAGGGGACACGCTACTGAAACACATGGTGTGTATTTCAGTGCCCAGAGGCCTCATCCGAAGACTTGGTCCTGGTTTCACTCAGTGCCGCCCGAGAGCAACACTGCTTAAAAATTGGAGCGGGAAACGGGACTAGAATCTAGCCTCTAACCTTATGATTTAAAAAGGTTTTCCTTGCTTCCTATCTCAGGAATGGACGCTATTGTGGACTTGTTCTGGCCCATTGGCAAGTCCTAAACCAAGTTTTTTTCCATTGATGGCCACAGACGGCCAACAACAACCATGACTCACCCTTCACACGTCCCTGAGGCGAGTTGTTCGTGGAGGGGCAATAAGACCTCGTTGCCCCAACGAGACGGTCGCTCGGCAGTGCATGTGAGGGTGTCATGACAGGCCGCCCCTCATCCTCAGACCAGCCCAAGCCCAAGCCCCGCTCGTAACGCAACGTCTCGGCGATTGCCAGCAGTGATCTGCGCTCGGCAAAGCACCAACGCGCACGGCTGGCCCGCCCCACCGATCAAGCACCTTTCGCAACGGCAGGGTCACGCAGCGGCGCCGGTAGGATCAACACTTCAGGAAGCAGTCACACAATTGCGATTTGTGCATGTCCACTTTGGCCACGTCAAAACTTATGGATTGCATCACACAGCAATTCACCGAAACCACTACCAGTGCGCGAATAACAGAGCACTGCTCGCGGTCAAAGAGCATGTCAACAACCAACAAGGAAGATACACCATGAGAATACGTCACCTGCGCTATTTCCTTATCGTCGCTGAAGAACAAAGCTTTGCTCGTGCGGCGGCCAGAGTTCACATCGAACCTTCCCCGTTGTCCAGAGCCATAAGAGATCTTGAATCCTATCTCGGTGTCCGACTGCTCCATCGCACCAAGGGGCGTATACAGCTGACTTGGCCTGGGGAGATTTTCCGTGAAGAGGCTCGCCGCGTACTTGCCTTCATGGATAACGCCCTGACACGAGTGCAATCGGCCTCCCAGGGCTATCGCGGCAGGGTACGTATAGCCATCGCCGATAGCCTGGCTCAGCCTCGGCTGACACAGCTACTGGCTCGATGCCGAGAGGAGGAACCTACCACCGAGATTCGGATTGTTGAAATGACTGTCAACGAGATGCACAAAGCGCTCTTACACGACGAGATAGATGCGGGTTTCACTGTCGACAGCACAGTAGCCACCAATGGACTCACAAAGTTTAGGGTTTGGGCCGAACGCCCTGCCATTGCTATTCCGACTCACCATCCACTGCTTTCCCTGGATAAAGTGCCTCTTGGGGAAGCACTCCGGTACCCCCTGATTCTCTGCCATCCTGAACGTTGCGCCGGCGGACGTAATGTCATTAATCATTGGTTTGAGGACGACTCGCTGCCCTCTCCCAACATTGCTGAACATGTTTCTGGTCATGAGCCCATGATGATGCTGGTGGCCGCTGGCTATGGCATTGGTATCGGGTTGGAATCGCAGCTTTCCATTTACAACCACCCTGACGTCATTGTTCGGCCGGCTATCGACGATATCCCCGACACGGCAACATTCATCGTTGTACCGGAGAGGCCAATTTCAGCAGAGCTGAAGCGCTTCATTAAAAGAGCGCAACAAATCGGGGAAGCATGACCGATGCGTGAGCAAGAATGATCACCCAATCCTCAGATCTGGACTCTCACATTAAGTTCCATACATTTTTGTCTGGGGCACGACCCAAATATTCCCTTCATCGTCGCGAGATAATGGGGATAGCCTTTGAATTCTTGGTGTGCACCGGCTCATGCACAAGCGCGCTAGCTTGTAGCGCTTGTCAATCGCAACCTACCGTTACTGACGGACATTTTTTGTCGCCCGCATGATAGAAAATGTCGCGCTCACTCGCGCATAGATTAAACAGCGAGCGTCCGCCAGACGGACTATTTATCAAGACGCCGAACCTTTTAACAGTGTCAGTTCCACGGATAGCGTTGGCCGCAATGCTTCGCCTCGCAGCCTTAGCTTCAATGACGAAGCATGAATACGACGGTCAGCACAATCCTATTGTTTGATGTGCGTCAGGGGTGACATCGATTCAATACGGGTCACGCCCAACACGTGCCACTGAGCATTAAGGAGTGACCATTATGTCTGAACAGAACTCGGCTCCGATTACGGAGCGGCGCATTCTCCGCCGGCCTGAAGTCGAGGCAAAGACAGGCTTCAAGCGTGCCTATCTTTACAGCCTCATGAAGGCGGGACAATTCCCCAAAGCCATAAAACTTGGCGTCCGTGCCGTTGGCTGGGACTCCGCTGAGATCGACCAGTGGATCACTGACCGTCTTAAAGAACGCGCCTGACTGAGCTCCCCATTCCTTACCAAAGAGGAGCACGCCATGCAGGTGATTTCTGTTATCTCGACCAAAGGCGGCGTAGGAAAAACCACCGTAGCCGCGAACCTCGGCGGCTTTATTGCCGATGCCGGCCTAAGGGTTCTGCTGCTCGATCTTGATATGCAGCCGACGCTGTCATCCTACTACGAGCTTGCCCGTCGCGCGCCATGCGGGATCTATGAGCTGCTGGCATTCAACGAGCGCGACATTGCGCGGCTGGTATCGCGCACCGTCATAGACCGGCTGGACGTGATTCTGTCCAATGACGCGCATCGACAGTTAAACACCCTCTTGCTGCATGCCCCGGATGGGCGGCTTCGACTGCGGCACCTGCTACCGGTGTTACAGCCGCATTACGACCTGGTGCTACTCGATACTCAAGGCGCTCGCAGTGTGCTGCTCGAGATGGCCGTGCTGGCGTCCGAGCAGGCGGTCTCGCCCGTAACCCCCGAGATCCTCGCCGCGCGTGAAATGCGCCGAGGCACTCTGCAGCTCATCGAAGACATCGCCCCCTATAGGCATTTGGGCATTAACCCGCCACACCTTCATCTCCTGCTCAACCGCGTACCCGCGGTGTCAGCCAATGCAAAGCTGATCCAACAGACACTGCGTTTGATCTACCGAGATCAGGAAGGGGTTCACGTCCTGCGTACCGAGATCCCCGCGATCGAGGCATTTCCCCGAGCGGCAACGCGTGGTTTGCCGGTCCATAGGGTTGAGCACCGACGGCCCACTGGCCGAGTCGCGGCAGCCGCACTGGACATTGTCCGCGGGCTGGCCAGCGAACTGTGCCCGCAATGGCAGGAACAGTTCGCCCTGGTCACCGGGAAGTGTGAGGGGAGACATTCTCATGTCGAACGCCCATGAACTGGCCCGTGGCCACAAGCGACTCCTTCCGCTGATTGAACATGCCCTGAGCGAGGGTTGGAATGTCTCCCGAACACCTGGCGGGCACTTGAAATTGGTCAAGCCGGGCTTACCGCCGATTTATACCAGCGCGACAGCCAGCGATCACCGGGCAGAATGCAATGCGCGCGCCATGCTGCGGCGCGCACAACGTCACGCCACCGTGGTCGAGCACCATGTCCAGGAGGCGGCTGACTATGACTGATGCCTCCCCAGAAGACATCGCCAGCAAGCTCCTGAGCGATGGTTTCACACGCAACGGCCCGGTAGCGAGTTCGATGAGCGATCCGATCGCCGACACGCCAATGGTGGTGACGCTGGACCAGTTGCGCTCCTATGAGCTCGATCCGAGGCTGACGCGCAATCCGCTGTACGAGGAGATCAAAGCGTCCATCCGCCAGCGAGGGCTGGATGCCCCCCCGCCGATCACCCGACGCCCCGGTGCCGATCACTACATCATCCGTAACGGCGGCAACACGCGCCTGGCGGTACTGCGCGATCTGTGGCGTGAGAGCAAAGACGAGCGATTCTTCCGTATCGGCTGCCTGTTCCGCCCATGGCCGGAGCGCGGTGAGATCGTTGCCCTGACGGGACATCTGGCAGAAAACGAACTTCACGGTGGCCTGTCGTTTATCGAACGTGCCATGGGTGTTGAAAAAGTCCGTGAGCTCTATGAGCAGGAGGATGGTAAATCGCTGTCGCAGTCAGAGCTTGCCCGACGCCTCAAGGCTGATGGCTACCCCGTGCCTCAGCCCCACATCAGCCGCATGCAGGAGGCCATCCAGTTCCTGCTGCCCGCGATACCGAAGGTGCTCTATGCCGGCCTCGGGCGCCCCCAAGTCGAGCAACTGACCAGCCTGCGTAGGGCCGGTTCCCGGATCTGGGATGCGCGCATGACCAGAAACAGTGCGAGCATTGATTTTGCGACGCTGTTCCAGGACGTCCTGATGGTATTTGACTCCCCAGGGAGCTTTGCGGCGCAGCGAGTACAGGATGAGCTGATCGGTCAAATGGCCGATTTGCTTGGGGTGGACTATGACACGCTGGCATTCGAGATCACCGATTCCGAGAAACGCTGGCAACTGCTAAATAGTGCCCCCCACAACACGTCCAGCACGGCGACTACCGGACAGACACCCACGAGCCAGCCAACATTGCCATCGACGGTCGCACAGCCTCCGTCAGCATCCACACCGCGGACGACGGAGACATCCCGAACATCTGCAAGCGAGCCCCATACGCTCCAAGGTGTATCGGCAACACGTCCTCCGGCCGACGCGGTTGAGGATCAACAGGACAAGGACGATCGCTCGGCCTTGTTTCAGGAACATATCGTTTCGCCTGCCGAGACCACCGATCGCCTGCAGTCGATCCAGCGACTGGTGGCTGACCACACCGGCGAGGCACCACCTGATTTCGGAACAAACGTCCTGCAGGCCATCCCTGTCCAGGCGGGAGGTCTCTATCCGATCTCGGATGTCTGGTACATCGATCCCAGCCTCGATACACCCGATCGGTTGCGCATCCACATCGCTCAATTCGCGCGTGAGATCGCCAACGAAGCGGGTCGGGATGATGGCATCGCCGCCTGCAACGAGGGCATCGGCTTCACGTGCGCACGAACGTTTGGCGAGTTGGACACGCCATCAAATCTCCCTGGCGCGTTACTGTCACTGCTGCATGCCTTGAGCGCCCCCTATCAGCCGGTCGGCACGTTGCCTGTACGCATCAACACAGCACAACTGGCCGAGGACCTGGGCACTCTTTTACTGGGGCAGGTGCGCACGCCCTCATCGCAGCAAGTCGTGCGTCTGAGCGACAGTGGGTTGGTGAAGCTTTTCCGCTTGTTGAGGCTTGCCAGGCGATTGCTGGACATCGAGGCCCGCATCACTGATGGCGACACCGCCATGAACGGATCATGAGGACGGCCGCCATGCCCGATCCCCATCCGCTCAATCAGGCCGTGATCGCGCAAGCACTCCATGATTTGCGCAACGGCCAGCTGCGCCGGGCAAAATCCATGGGATTCGACGACACGGCGCTGGAGGCGCTCAAGCACCCGGCCATGGCCAGTCTCCTGGCCAACGCGACCGTTAAATGGTGCTCAGTGAGCGTGAACCAGGAGGTGCTGCATCATCTCCTGAGCCAAGTGAATGATGTCACCCGGGAGATTGAAGAAATCGATCGGCTTCTGCGGTTGGGCGCGAGCACGGAACTCATCAGCAAGTTCTACGGTTTGACTCACCAGGAGATCGCCCTCAGGCGCGACGTCATCGGGCTACCGAAACGCAAGGGCCGGCATCCGGTCCTGTCAGAAGAACAGGACGCTGATCTCTGGCATCGCTGGTCAGAGACCGTTAAAGGCCGTGGCACCGCGTTGAACGACGACATGGCAGTGCTGGTGATTACAGCCGATCTTGCCGAATGCACGGGCCTGCCCATCTCAGTGATCTGGAGCGCTATCCGAGGGTGGATTGATGAAGGGCTGGTCTGATGGGCAGTCCACGTCATTCACGCGGTCCCGTATCGCTGGGGGAGCTATTCGACCAGGCACTGCAGCACATGCAACCTCCCCCGGACACAACACCGGCGCCGACTCCGGCAACCCCTCCCTCTGATGGATTCATCTTCAGCGGCAACCGCCATGACAGCGTGCCACGTGCGTTGCTGCTGGATAACCGGCTGACCCCGCTTGAACGAAATGCCTGGCAGGTCTTTCGTCTGCTGCTCAACGATGACGGGGTCACCGCCTTCCCCACCTACGATCAGCTCTGCCCCTATCTGGCCTCAATGCCGTGCACGGCCCGTGCGTCCCATGAGACCGTCGCGCGTGCGCTAACGTTGCTGCGCCTGACGCGCTGGATCAGTCTGGTGAGGCGCCGTCGTGATCCGAAAACAGGACAAATACAGGGCAATCTCTATGTGCTGCATGACGAGCCCCTGACGCCCTATGAAGCCATTCAGCTCGACCCGGATTATTTGGGTCTGGTCAGCCAGGCATTGAATCGCGCCAGCAAGTCCGTCCAGCGTGTCGGTGTGCACACGCTCAAAGAAATGGCCGACGACCCGCTGCTCAGCGGGCGGATACTGCCGAGCAGGCTCCGGGTGCTGTCGCAGCGATTGGCTGCGCAAGGCTGGACCGAAGAGCAACGTTATCCACAACCTGGGGATGACCACGAATCCGAAGAAGGTCCCAAAGACTTACTTCGGAATCCGCCCCCCCCGACTTCGGAATCCGAAGCAGGCGTAAAACCCAGTAAAACCGACTCACTTCGGAATCCGAAGACCGATAGTACTGTACGTAAAGAAAAAGAATTAAAAGAAGTACGTACAGTACCGCGCGAGCGGGGGAAACTTCGCCTACCCGAACGCTTCCTGTCACTCAAAGCAGAGCAGCAATTAGGCGCGCTGACTGCATTGCAGCCCGTGGATACCGAGTTGCACCAGGCCATCCTCGACGAATGGGATGGGCGGTGTCGGGCAAGCTCGGTGCGTAGCCCTGCGGGCTACCTGTTTGGCATCATTCAGAAGGCCATGAAGGGTGAGTTTCACGCCTGGGTCGGTCAGAAGACAACCAGCCCCCCGGTAAGCCAGCCCTCACAGCCACCGCCAACGCAGGCTGTCGCCCCTGAAGTCGCCCGAAAGAACATCGCAAGGCTGCGCTCTCTGCTCGGCAGGTGAAAGCAGCACCCACGGGGCGTCAATGGCGTTTTGCCAATGCTCAACCTCAGGGTTTGTCCTATACCTCTGCCAGCAAGTCCAACGACGTCCATGATCGCCTATACCACTGGTATAGTCGAACACACTGCCTTCCCTTCAATGCATCACCTCCAGCCCCGGGGTCTTCCGCCTGAAGCGTCCACCGAAGGCCATCGTCGCCTATACCACTGGTATAGTTGAACAGGCTGCCTTCCTTGCAACGCATCACCTCCAGCCGCAGAGTCATTCGCCTGAAGAGTCCACCGAAGGCCACCGTCGCCTATACCACTGGTATAGTTGAACAGACTGCCTTCCTTGCAACGTATCACCTCCAGCCTCAGGTCATCAGCTTGAAGAGTCCACCGAAAGCCACCGTCGCCTATACCACTGGTATAGTTGAACAGGCTGCCTTCCGGCAACGGTGTCGGGCAACGGACGCAGAATGCCTCACGCCACCCTCTCATCCGCAGGGAGGTGCAAGATTCCACTGCGGCAGTGCGAATTCACAAACAGGCGGTCATGCGGTGCGGTTTGATGACTGACACCCTTCCGGCCAATGCCGATGCTGGCGACTCGTTTCTTCACCGAGAGTCGTCACGATGGCCACCGAACCCGAATCTCCCCTGCAGTTGAACCTTGGGTCACTGCGCAGCGCCATGTCGCTAACGCTACATACCCATCATGCATCTCGCATCTGGCATGGACGCGCGCCCTCCGAGGGCAAACCCGGCATTGTCGGGCTCAACGGCTTTGTCGCCATCATGACCAAGCTCAAACGCGGCGCCGAGCAGGATGATCCGTACTCCGACTGGTGGATGCTGCGCATTGAGGACAAGCTCAGCGCCACCAAAGAACAGCTTCAGACCTTACGCGAACAGGTTGATCAGGCGCTGGCCGATGTGCCGGCGGCACTCAGTCTGGGCGAGAACCTCAACGTCCAGCCGGTAAAGCTACCCCTGTTCGTGGCCTCGCAACTCGGCTTCATGGCGGTCTATCTGCTGGCCGACTACGACGACCTGGCCCGGCGCCTGATCCTGGCGCATCACACCGCCTTGATTGAGCGCAGCACCCTTGAGCGCTGGCTCAATGAGGGCGCACATGCGCTGCGCAGCCTTTTCAGCCTGGCGCAGCAGTACCGCTACTCCGGTACGAAGCGCGATGATTTCGCCGCAAACAACGCCGCGGCGCGTGCCGCCCTGGAGAAATACGGTGAACTGCCGCAGGACGTGCTGGAAGGCACGCGCCGTTCACGCTTCGCACCGCCGCTCATCCGTCGTGCCCCTTTTGCGGCGCTAACTCCGTCAACAACCTCCGATATTGCGCCAGCCGGTGAACCCGACGCGGCTGAGCCAGCCGTATCTGCCGGGAGACCTCTGGGCGAAGATTCTTCCGTCTCGTTGGACCGCGAGGACCACCCAGCATGACCGCATCCAACCGCTTCTTGGCACTGGAACAGGCGGACTTCCAGCGGCTGGAACACGCAGGCTACCTAAAAGGCCTTTTAAAACCTTTTAAAGGTAATGGGGAGCTTGCGACCTGGGCCAGCCAGTGCAAAGCACTGCGGGACGATCTGATCGGACTGGCGCAGCGCAAGGTGCTGTCGCAGGCCCGCAGCCACCCCTTCAACCTCCTTCCTGTGCAACTGGCCCAGCAAACCACTGGCGCAGGCACGACCTTTCTGCGCTGGCGCAACCTTGATCGCTCGCGCATGGGTACGGCGTTGTGGGAGGAGCTGCTTGCCAGCCCCGGCACACCGGCATCGCTGATCGACGACCTCTACGCCATGGAGGTGCAGCGCATCGTGCTGAACCTGCAGATTAGCCTCACTCACAGCATCGTTCGCCAAACCTCGGAGTGCGCCAGCAAGTTGGTCCACGTCGAGGGGGCTTACCAACGGCGTGTCCACGCCACCACCCCCAAGGAGTCGCACCCATGAGCACGCATTTCTACGGCGAGGGCAACATCGGTTCTGCGCCAGAATTCCGCGAGTTTCCGAACGGCAACAATGAGCCGCGCAGGCTGCTACGCCTGAATGTCTATTTCGACAATCCCGTGCCTACCAAGGAGGGCTTTGAAGATCGCGGTGGGTTCTGGGCGCCGGTCGAGATCTGGCATCGCGACGCCGAGCGCTGGGCCGCGCTGTACCAGAAGGGCATGCGCGTCTTGGTCGAAGGTCGGGCGGTGAAAGACGATTGGGAGGATGCGGACGAAAACGAGCGCGTGACCTTCAAGATCGAAGCGCGTCGCGCTGGCATCCTGCCTTATCGCATTGAGTCTGTCGTGCTCGGGGCCAAGCCCGCGGCAGCGGAGCCAGCCGAGAACGAGTGATCATTCCCGCCCTGCGTGCCCCTTTCCCGTTGAGCGATTGCGTCAACCACCAGTCGCTCACCGGGCAACAGCCAGCGTCCATGGCGTTCCACTGAGATCCACCGCTCGCGGCACATGGAGAAGTTTCCGGAGAACCAACCTTACGGCCTCCATTCGCGGCCTCATCGCTTCCGGCTACTCTTGCAGACGCTTCTCGCTTGCCACATCAGTCCAAATTTTCCGCGATATGGAACACAAGTTTGAGCGGTTCCTTGCTGTCGACTATCTGGTACATCACCTCCCGCCTGCTTCTCGGCAGCGTTTTGGCACAGCGCTTCGCCGTATCCCGCACGGCGGCATCCGTACCGTGGATGGTCGCCGCCAACAGCAGCACCAGGTATGCATCGGTAAGTGTCTTCGCCATCACCTCACTCTCGTTGCAAATCGTCACTAACGCTCGGCCCATTGCATAGTGTCTTTCTTCGGCTGATCAGGGGGCAGCTTAATGGCCATTACTCGCTGTCTCACCACTTTGTACCCACCCGCTTGGGTCTGAATCATCTCAAGTTGCTCCACTGACGTCCACTGAGATTGCTGTCCGCGGTACATGACGATGCCCCCGATGTTCCATCTCACGACACGCTTGAACCTCCTGAGCACTCCATCACTCGCCGCTTACGTCGATCTGCTCACACCCACTCACGCTGAATACGGATGAGCGATGGCTCGGTTAGGTTTTCGACAACCCCGGTAATCACCGGCATCAATGGTCGCGTGTCCATTCTCTCCCGGTGCACAGGTCGAATGCCGGACTCTATTGCGATCAGCAATGAAATGGACGGCGTATTCATCAATATCTTGACCTAACGCTACAAGGAGGGTCCATGCGTCTGCCATTCGAGCTCGATCCGCAGATCATCCATCACATCATTTACAGCCAGGCGGGCTCCATCGGCAAAGCCCTCATCGAGTTGCTAATGAACTCGGTCGATGCCAGGGCCAGCTCTGTGCATCTTTCACTGACCCGTAGTGGCTACACCTGCAGCGACGACGGCCAGGGCTTTGCCAGCCGCGACGATGTCGTTCGGTACTTCGGTCGGTTCGGCACGCCACACGATGAAGGCGACGCCACCTACGGCCGTTTCCGCCTCGGGCGCGGCCAGATCATGGCGCATGCCAAGACAGTCTGGCGCTCCAATGCCTGGAGGATGACCGTCGATACACGTGCGATGGGCTATCACTACGATCTTGACTACCTCCAGGACGCGTCGCCGGGCTGTTCGATCTCTGGCGACTGGTACGAAGTCCTGAGTGATGCGGAGCTGATGTCGGCCATCCAGGAGGTTCGGGACCTGGTGCGTTACACCCCCGTCAGCGTTGAGCTGAATGGCCAGCGCATCACCCGCGATCCGCGCACCGAGCGCTGGGATGCCGAGGACGAGTTCGCCTGGTATCGGGTGAAAGCGGACGGCGCGGTTGCCATCTACAACAAGGGCGTACTGGTGCGTCACGATCCCGCGCATTTGTGGGGTGCTGGCGGCCTCATCGTTTCCAAAAAGGCAATCGGCCTGAACGTCTCCCGCACCGAAATCCTGCGCAAGACCTGCCCGGTGTGGAAATCAATTGCCAGGCAATTTGGCCAGATGGCTGACCAGACGGAGTCCCGTCTTGGTGATCACCGTAAAACAGAGGCTCGCCGTGAAAAATCTGCGCGGGCGTTGCTTTCGGGCGATGCCAACATCGTTCAAATCTACTCCAGGGAAGAGGTCGTCACGCTTCTGCCCGGCAAGCGGCACGTGTCGTTGGAGGACTTTCTGCGCAAATGCCGTTATAGCCACAACCAGCGGCAAGGCGGCAGGTTCGCGGTCGTAGAAAATGCCTTCGAGGTCCCGAAGGGGGAAGCCATCGCCCGCGAAGGTATCGCCGTGATTGTTCACCCCACCACGCTCGACCGCTTCGGCTGCTACAACGCACAGGATTTTCTCGACTGCATCATTCGGGTCCACGCCAACCTGCGCCACGACGTGGAGCAGAACGGCACACCGTACTGGTGGCTGAACGGCCTCTACGTGCCGGACTTGATCGCGTTTTCAACACTGCGCGACGCGTTCATTGAGCGGACCAGCATCGTGACCGAGAAAGATGCGCTCGATCGCGAGACACGCCGCGCCTGGACTGCTTTGCGCTGGTGCCTGCATCACTACGCCGCCCTGTGCACGGGTGGCCAGCCTGCGTACGGGGGGCAAGTGCGTGAGGGTAAATCGCTTCACATTCTGCTCGGGCAGTCCAACATCGCCGAGGCGTGGACCGACGGCAGCAGTTACATCGCCGTCGACGTGACCCTTGTGAAGCGGCTCAAGTCCAGTCCGCTCAGGAGCGCTGCTTATATTTTTTCTCTCATCGAGCACGAGGTTGCCCACGAAGGCGACAGCCTCGACTGCGGCCACGATGAAGCGTTCTATCGTCGCTTCCATGACCTGGCGCTGCAACACAGCGAGCAACGCCAGCGCTATATGCACCTGTGGCTGATGAAGTACACCACGAGCATGGAGGGCGATGGAAAGCGAGCGCGCGGCGAGGCCTGGCGTGAACGTTATCTGGTCGACCGTGCCGGCAGCGGTCGCGAGAAACGCGGCCTTCCCCCGACCATCGAAGATGTCAGCAACGACCCTGTCGTCGTCGACCCGGTTCCTGGCGAAAACATAGCCTTCATCGACTACCAGAACACGCTTCTTACTGTGGCTGACACCGGCTCCCCGGCACCCGACTGGTCGGAGGTCCTGACGCGTGCCGAGGCTGACCAGAAGCTCATCGAGGCGCAGCACCGGGTTGACACAGCACAAGGTATCGCAGCGCAGATCAAGTACGACGAGGAAGAGTCCACGTATTGGGCCGAGATCGAAGCCTATGAGAAAGCCCAGACCGAGGCCGAAGAGGCTGCACGGCGTCGATTCGCCACGCGATTCAATGTACAGATTGAAGAGGTCCATCCTGACGCACTGTGCTACTTGCTGCGCGAGGATCTGAGCGATGAAGAGCTTCATGCCCTGTGGGCTGCAAAGCCCTGGGAGGCTGACGACCAGGAGTACTCTGGCGATGACGAACTTGAAGACGGCGACCTCGAAGCAGTCGACCCGCCCGATGGTCGTCAAGGAGCCTCTTGTGATGGCCCGACAGCGCACGTCTCCGAAGACCTATAGGTGTTGATCCGTCCTGGCGAGACAGCATGGACGCTTGAGCGCAATGCGGCCGCTGCTGGCTTCTTTCGTGTGGGTGACTATCTGAAGTGGCGTGAAGAACCGGATGCCTGATCCGAGGGCGGCTGTAGCAACCGATGGTCGCCCTCAATGCGCCAGCGCCTATCGGCCTCCCAAGTACCGGCTTTCAGCGGACACCGCTATACCCAGGGTATAGCGCCATGGACGTCCACTGAGGTCCACGCGCGCGCCCAAAACGAAGCGCCTGCTCTGGCGATCTCCTGAACTACCCTGGACTCAACTCCCGCAATCTTGTCTCCCAGGGCCAACAAGCCGGTCATTATCGAATCCACCTTGTTTGCTGTCTCTCGCGGTCTCCACGGACATGCTGATGCTCATTCGATGGATACCACGCTATTTCCGAGGAGGTTGCATGCGCCTGTATCTGTGCGAGAAGCCTTCGCAAGGCAAAGACATCGCGCGTGTGCTGGGTGCGAAACAGCGCGGAACTGGCTGCTACAACGGACCAGGCATTGTCGTGACCTGGTGCATCGGTCACCTGATCGAGGCGGCACCACCGGAAGCCTATGGTGAGCAGTACAAGCGCTGGTCCATTGAACAGCTTCCCATTCTTCCCGAGCACTGGCGCAGCGAGGTCAAGGCCTCCACTGCCGCGCAATTCAAGGTCGTCAAACAATTGCTCGGCCAGGCCAGCGAACTGGTGATTGCTACCGATGCTGATCGCGAAGGCGAAATGATCGCCCGCGAAATCATCGATCTGTGCGGCTACCGTGGCTCCATTCAACGGCTGTGGCTGTCGGCATTGAATGACGCCTCCATTCGCAAAGCGCTGGACGCGCTCAAGCCTTCGAACGAGACCCTGCCGCTGTATTACTCGGCACTCGCCCGCTCTCGTGCCGATTGGTTGATCGGCATGAACCTCAGCCGATTGTTCACGGTGCTCGGCCGCCAAGCCGGTTACCAGGGCGTCCTCTCAGTCGGTCGTGTGCAGACGCCCACGGTGGGTCTTGTGGTTGATCGCGACCGCGAGATCGCGCGGTTCGTGTCAGTTCCGTTTTGGTCCGTCGACGTGCAGCTATCGTACGCCGGCAATTCTTTCACCGCGAACTGGATGCCGCCCGACGCCACCACCGATGCTGCAGGTCGGTGCCTGGACCAACGAACGGCCCAGCAGGCAGTAAGCCAAATCGGCGGCGCTCGTGAGGCGCAGGTATTGTCCGTTGAAACCGAGCGGGTCCGCGAAGTCGCGCCTCTCCCGTTCGATCTCAGCACGTTGCAGGAGGTCTGTTCGCGCCAGTTTGGCCTCGACGTGCAAGAAACACTGGACATCGCGCAATCGCTGTACGAGACGCATAAGGCGACCACCTATCCTCGCTCGGATTCAGGCTACCTGCCGGAGAGCATGCTGGCCGAAGTGCCGACGGTACTCAACGCCATCCTCGCCACTGATCCCAGCCTACGCCCCTTGCTCGACCAACTCGACCGCACCCAACGCTCACGCGCCTGGAACGACGAGAAAGTCACTGCTCACCACGGCATCATTCCCACGCTGGAGCCGACCAACCTTTCTGTCATGTCGGAGAAGGAGCAAGCCGTTTATCGGCTCATCCGTTCGCATTACCTGGCCCAGTTTCTACCTCACCATGAGTTCGACAGAACAGTCGCCACGATGTCAGGCGGCGGCCAGACACTGCAGGCGACGGGTAAGCAGGTTGCCGTCCTGGGATGGCGCCTGGCGTTAATCAACAGCGGACCAGCAGCACCCGACAATACGGACGACGAGCCTACCCAACGTAGCCAGGTCCTGCCGCGGCTATCCGAGGGCACACATTGCCAGGTCGGCTCAGTCGATCTGAAAGCGCTGAAAACACTGCCACCCAAGCCGTTCACGCAGGGTGAGTTGATCAAAGCCATGAAGGGTGTCGCCAAACTGGTGACCGACCCACGCCTGAAACAGAAGTTGAAGGAATCCACGGGCATCGGCACCGAGGCCACCCGTGCGAATATCATCAACGGCTTGCTGGGCCGAAGCTACCTGGTCAAAAAAGGTCGATCCGTCCGCGCCTCCGAGGCGGCTTTCACCCTGATCGACGCAGTTCCAGCGGCCATCGCCGACCCGGGCACGACCGCCATCTGGGAACAGGCATTGGACATGATCGAAACCGGTCAGTTGACCCTGGACACCTTCATCGAGAAGCAATCGGTCTGGATCACGCAACTGGTGCAACAGTACCGTGACATCACCTTGTCCATCCAGATTCCCGAAGGTCCGGCGTGCCCATTGTGTGGTGCAGCGACGCGGCAGCGCACCGGAAAAACCGGCCCTTTTTGGTCGTGCAACCGTTATCCCGACTGTAAAGGCACCGTAGCAATCGAATCGTCCGGTGGCAAGCGAGCCGCTTCGCGCAAGCGGCGGATCGCTCCCAGAGCTTCCTGACGCCTGCCAGACACGTCCTGCCCCAGCCGCGTTTTCCAGCGGTTGTCAGGCATGGCCCCGCTACCCGCGGGGCATCCCAAGCATGCCCCCGCCTTCTGCAATGGCATGTACCTCTCCAGCGGCTCGTGTCGTCGGGAGGATTGAAGGTGCTTTCCTGCCCGGCCGGATGCACGGCCTATTGATCGGCACTCTCTACGTCCGGCCCGAAGGGTCTCCTGGCACCTTGAGCGCGAGATGCCAGGAGACCCTTCGGGGACGACGGTGTTCTCCCCCGGTGCCCGCCGGTGCAACAACGGGCTCCTTTTGTGCGCGGATGTGCGCCGAAAGATATCGACCCCAGCCACGAAACGGGTCGGGTGAGATCTGCTCCAGCGACAGGCGTTGACGACGGCCAGAGTCCCTGCGACAGCCACAGGTGGTATCCCTGTCCCCCGCTGGAGACGTACTGCCTCCAGCGCCTTGTTCCTCTCTGCATCTTGAACGCCGTCTGCCTGCGACCTGTCCAGAACCAGGTGACTTCGCCACAACCAGAACAGAAGATGGACATATGCACCTTCAACCCCTTCGGTACGGCAGCGTGTGCCGCCGCATCAAAGTCATGCACTTGGCCGCCGAACAGGGTGAGTGGCATGTAGCCATAATTAGGCGTCAGCACCGGTAATGATGACGAAAGCCCCATACCGGTGCCGAACTACGAAACCCTATTTCTGCTACTACGGGAATACCCCGGCACAGCGGACAGGTACCAATGACGCGGGCTCCGGCTAATGCCCAAGGAGTGCCGCCTTTAAGGCATACCGGACGACTACACCCTGGTGCCGTATCGCGTGCACCTCGCTGCAAAGCCATTGGCAACTCAATGGCCGTGTCTTGCGGCCTAGCTCGGACGACACCTGCAACAGGTCTTGCAATAACACGGGTGCGTAAAAAGCCTATTGTCGGCAGACGCCATGAAGCCGCTTTGCCATTCTGCCACCATCTGTTGCTAACTCCGGTCAGCACCATGCCAGCAGCCACGGTCCTCAGACTGCAACGTGGAGGTTCCACGTAGACCGATCCAGTCCGTTTCGCATCGTTTTACGCGGACGTGCGCCACACCTAGCGCCGATGCTCTTCATTCCCGCGCAACCCCGCGTTTCTGCATTCGCCGCATGGCATTAACCAGTTCAGAACTGCCGTCGTGTCGGCTTACGCGAATTCAATCCACCGCGCCTATAGCGCATCGTTTTCTGGAGGCTCCCATGGCACTGTGCAGCAAATCACGACTATTCGAGTTCAGCGGCCATGGCTGCGTCATCAGCAACGAGGTGATATTCCACCCACGACTCAACACAGGCATTGAATCTCGGCGAACAACTGCGCGAGGCCGTGCTGCAGAACCAGATCGATGAAACATCATGCCTACTCAAGCGCTAGACGGTGAGCCTACTTGTCGGCATCTCCGACCTGCATATTCAAGCGATCCTGCGAGCGCACGTTGCGCAGCTTCTGCTTGATACCTCCGAGCTGAGTGCTTCGACTGAAGCACCTGCATTTATTCACCCACTGGGACCCGATCCCCAGTTGGGGATGGGCTCCGCCTAACCTCTGCTGGAGAAATACCATGCAGACTCCCAATCCTTTCATCCGAGGCTACCAAAACCTGCATGTCGTTCGTACTCTCTGCGTCACCTATGAAGACGACAGCCCGCCCGTACGGCGGCAACTTCATCCCAGCCAAGCACACCTTCTGGACGATCAAATCGCGCAATTTCCCTGCATCCTATGCAACGACTTCGCGCTGATCACGGAAGGCCAGGAGGTCGGCGACGACCTTGAGGCAAAGTGCCAAACCGAAGGAATCGTCCGCTCGGTGGTCTACGCCGTCCTCGGCGGCGATGCCGGGCAGCCCATCCACATCGGCGATACCTACGCCGCTGAGGACGCGCGGGAAGTTGTACGGCGCCTGACTTTTGAGACTTGCTTCTACAGCCGATGCTGGGAAATCAGCACGGCGCACATCACCGAAGAAGCGGGTTGCTACCTGACAGAGCTTGCAGACATCGCCACGCCGATCGGCTTTCTGTTCGTCGCTTTCCGGATCCCATACAGCCCAGCGATCGGCGTCAAGGTGATTGCCACGCCCTGGACCGATGCCAACCTGCAGTACGTCGAAGCATCACCGCCGAGCAATTGCGGCACAATGCGACAAAGGCATGCCGGAGTCGCTGGTGAATGTTCTTCTGGCCGCGCTGGCTGATGCCCGCATCCTAATCTTCGACGCCGACGCACCGGTACTCGACGGCTTGCCGTTGTACGAAGAATGACCCTTGCCACGACATACCTTCTAGCCCCTCAACCGAGGGGCTTTTTTCTGCTCGGATAAAACGACAAATACGGGGCACGCCGGTTGCCGATTGACGCGGGCCTACCGCCGTGTGGCAGATGTCATTCTGCACACAGGTTTGCTGGCGTAGCCGGCACCATCCCAGGTAGTCGAGACCTTCAAGACTTCGGTGCGGCTTTGCGCGCTGGTCACTGTGCTCCCTGATGCACGCAGCATCTATTTACCCCCCCCCAAGGGATACCCTCCCTGCGGGCAGGAGTCCCTTGTTTTCCTCAAAGGAGTCTCCCCATGGATCACTCATCCATTCGCACGCAGATACCAGCGTTGGTGTCGGCCCATGTTCCGCGCAATGTTCGCAGCTTCAAGTTCCGCATCTACGAAGACCTTCCGCAGGAATCCTCGCTCGGCGTCCGTATGGACCCGCAGCCCTTCGAGGGCAAAATTGTCGCCAAGACCGATCAGGTCATTGTGGTCAAGATCGGTCGTGCCGAATTCGCCGTACTGGATCGCCACCAGGTGAGCCAGGAACCCGACGAAGGCACCAAGGTACAAGTCCAACCCTATGTGTTCGTCGCCGCTTCGACGGTCTTCGCGCGGATACGCCCGAAGAGCGCACAGAAGTGGCCTCAGACGGCACTCCATACACGGTGGAGACACACATTCTCGGATCAGCACCGGCCAAGTTGCCGGCCCCTGAACTGCGTTGCCCGGAGTTGCAGGAACTCGTTCATCAACTGGAGCAACTGCCCGCTCCCGATGGTTTCCGGCGCATCACCCACCTCCTGGTGGATGCCAAGGCCAGGGATTTCACCTGGGTCGACCCGTTGCCCAACAACATCATCGAGACGCCACCCGCGATCAGCTTCACGGTCTCCACGGAGAAATTCCAGGGCCGCGTTACGGTGCTCTATGACCGTGCCGGCGACCATTACGCCGTGGAGTTGCGCCACGCTGATGAACTCATCCAGCGCGTGGACGAGGTGTACTTTGACATGCTCGGCGAAACGCTGGAACACCTGATCGACGACGGGCATTGGCGGCAGATCCAGGTGGAAATCCTGTCGGACGGGCGCAAGCCGATCCGGCATTGATCAGTCGCCCAACACCACTCCTTACCTGTCCAGCTTCCTGCCTTCCTGGCGGGAAGCATTTTCCTCAAGCAATGGAGACCACCATGTTGCGATTCAAAGGTAAAGATTTGCGTCCCGTGCTGGCCGAGGCTATCGCTCACAAGGGTCGCCTCATCCTCGCCAAGGATCATGGGGTGTATTTCCTGGCCGAGTTCGGCGAGCGTACACCCGAAGGGCAGCAAAAACTGCTGGCCTACGCCGTTGGCTGCGATCCCGACATCGATCCATTCGATGACTGGTGGGAACTCGCCCGCACCGAGCTTGGCGGGGATGACTTCGGGGAGCTTCTTGATCCTCACGATGCTGTCTTCACCCGCATCCTCAACAGTGAAGACGATCTTGAATTGTCGGCCACGCCGACACAGCTTTCGCTGCAAGCCGTTGCGTCCAAGCCTGGTAAAGGCTAGCTCACCACCTGATCACAAGGCCTCCATCCGGGGGCCTTTTTCTGAACAACGGCCATGTTACCGCATGCCTGTCTCTCGTTCCCTTCACAAGGAGTTCCCTCTGCCGTCGGTGCCTGTCGGCACACCAGCCTGGAGACAGCTCACATGCGCGACCCATTCAAGATTGACCAACCCACCTGTATCAGTTTCAGCGGCGGTCGCACCAGCGCCTACATGCTGTGGCGAGTGCTGCAAGCCAATGCGGGCCTGCCTGCGGATACCGTAGTCTGCTTCGCCAACACCGGCAAGGAAGTGGAGGCCACGCTGCGTTTCGTGCGCGAGTGCAGCGTACGGTGGCAGGTGCCGATCCACTGGCTCGAATACCGCGATGCGTCACGGTGGTCGATTTCGCAAGCCACAGCCGGCAAGGCGAACCCTTCGAGGCGCTAATCCGCAAGCGCCAGTACCTGCCCAACCCGGTAGATGGGGGCTGCACCACCTCCCTGAAAATCCGTGAAATGCACAAGTTCGTACGCAGTTTGGGTTGGACCGACTGGGATCAGTTCATCGGCATCCGGGCTGACGAGCAGCGCCGCGTGGCGAAGATCAGGACGCGCGGTCATTCCACAGAGTCCAGCAGAGAGACGATGTGCATGCCGTTGGCCGAGGCTGGCGTGAGCGTGCGCGAGGTGACCGCCTTCTGGTAGGCCCAGCCCTTCGATCTGGCATTGCTGACCGTGAACGGCCGCGCGCTCGAAAGCAACTGCGATCTGTGCTTTCTCAAGCCGCAGGGACAGCGGCTGGCACTGTTCAAGGCCAAACCGGGGTCCGCCGTCTGGTGGATACGTATGGAGTCTTTGAGTCTTGCCAGCAAACCCAGCGGCGCCCGCTTTCGCGACGATGGCCCGACCTATGCCGACCTGGCCCGATTCGCCGCCCACCAGCGCGACATGCTCGATTCCGACGAAGCGTCCATCGCCTATTTTTGTGGTGACTGAACAATGGGGATGCACGCCAGTACCGATTTCCGGTAGCGGGCACATCCCACGGGTGCCACGTTACAGCCATGTTCCGCTGACGTTGTCAGCAACATGCCCAGGTGGTCACGATCTTCAAGACTACGGCGCGGTTCCGTCCGCGTTGATCAATCCAGTTCGCACTCGGCATCCCAGATGCGAACGCCCATCGAGTCTTCGATGGTGATGCCAGTCTAGTTGTACCTGATCCCAGGATCCATCAACCCACGCGGGGGTTACACACCTCCCGTCCGGGTCGGTGTGTCTCCGCACTCTTGTCCTGCCAGTCTGGAGATTCACCATGACCACTTCATCCGAAAAAACTTTTTTCGATCTTCACATCACCGGCCTCGGTTATCTCAATCGCGTTCGCGAAGTGAAGCCAAAGAAAGGTGATCCGTTCCTGGCCTGCGATATCGCAGCGCTCAATGGTCCGAGCGACAACGTCTCGTACGTGCGTTTTGATACGCGCGTATCGGGCTCGGAAGCACAACACCTGGTTCGTCGCTGCATCGAGGCCGTCGAGGCGGAGAAGAAAGTGATGATCGGGTTCCGACTCAGCGACCTGTGGGCTGATACGTTCACCTACACCAAAGGTAAACGTGCAGGCGAACAGGGAGTGAGCCTCAAGGCCCGTCTGCTGTTCATCAGTTGGATCAAGGTCGACAGTGCTTTGGTTTACAAGGCCGAGCCGAAATCGACCAAGGCCGATGAAAGCGAATCGCAAGCCCCAGCGGCTTCCGAAACACCTGTCAGCCAGGAAGCACCCGCTTCGGAAATCTCCGAGCCTGTTGCAGAACCTGTCGACGAAGCCACCGATGCACAAACACCGGTACTGGCCGAGTCGTTCTGATCCGTAACGCCGGGGTGGTCCTTCGATTCAACCCTCGTGCGGTTGATATCGGGCCAACATTAGCCCCGGACTTCCTTCATTGCCTATTGGGTTATTACGCCATTGGCGTATCCATCCGCATCGGTACGACCGACATGCAGATGGGCTTCTTCCTGCCAATTTTCGTCCAACCCCTGCATCGCGGGGCTTTTTGTCCTATGCACCCGTGCTCGCCTGGCTCCTAGCCAGTCGTTGTCGGCTGCTCAATTTTCAAGGAGTTTGTCATGCAACTTGCCTCTCGTTTTGCTTCACGTTCCCCCGTGCTACGTGCTGATCATCCGCTGTCCGATGACCAGATCCGCGCAATCGCCCCTTCCATCTTCGCGGAAAACCCGCATGAAAGCCGTTCCGAACGGTACAGCTACATACCGACCTGCGCTGTACTGGCGAAACTACGCGATGAAGGGTTCGAGCCCTTCATGGTGTGCCAGACCCGCGTGCGTCACGAAGACCGTCGTGAATTCACCAAGCACATGCTCCGGCTTCGTCATGCGAGCCAGATCAATGGCAAAGAGGCCAATGAAATTATCTTGCTCAATAGTCACGACGGTACGAGCAGCTATCAGATGCTGGCGGGCATGTTCCGCTTTGTCTGCCAAAACGGTCTGGTGTGCGGCAACATCGTCGGTGACGTCCGCGTGCCTCACAAGGGCAACGTGACGGAACATGTCATCGAGGGCGCCTATGAAGTCCTGCGTGGCTTCGACCAAGTACAGGACTCCCACGAAGCCATGCGAGCTATCACGCTCGACGATGGCGAAGCAGAGGTCTTTGCGCGCTCGGCACTGATGCTCAAGTACGACAGCCCGGACAAGGTGCTGCCGATCACTGAAAGCCAGGTGTTGGCGACACGCCGGTTCGATGACCAACGCACGGATCTGTGGTCGGTGTTTAACCGAGTACAGGAAAATCTGGTCAAAGGAGGTCTGTCCGGCCGGACTGCCAACGGTCGTCATCAACGCACACGCCCGGTGCAAGGCATCGATCAAAACGTACGCCTCAATCGGGCATTGTGGTTGCTGGCCGAAGGTTTGCGACAGCTCAAAGCTTGACCGCTCGCTGACTTTGCCCACTCCGAGCAGAGTCAGCGATTCTCACACATCGCTCCTGCCAGAGCGCTCTTCAATCCCCAAAGGACTGTACTGGCCTCGCGGGCTGGTGCCGTCCTAGCTTCTTCGTAAGGACATCACCATGCCTCGTGCATCCGCTACTGCGCATCCACGGACCGACTTCTTTATCCCAAAGGAGCTTTACCATGAACCTTCGATACCACATCTGCGCTCCGCGCAGCCCTTCTCCGCCCAATGAGCACCGTGCCACCAGTGGTGATTTAGCGTTGGTGGTTAACACTGACGAGCAACGCAGTCTCACGATCATTCAATTACTCGTCGAGACAGTTGCCCCCTGAAGGCCGAGATTTCAGTTTATCACCCGTTGGGGCCCTTCCCCCCAAGGGTGCTGTGGTCCTCAACAAGGAGACTTCCATGGCACATTCATCCAGATACCACCGCCGCCACTCCAAGCTGTTGTTTCCGGTTGGCGCGTTGATCTTCAGCAAGGGCGTCGATCGCCTGATGCGTGAAGGTCGCCTTGATCCAATGCCGTTCTTTCAACGTCATGCGCGTGGTGACTGGGGCCAGGTTTCCGACGAGACATGGTACGCCAACAACGCCGCGCTGAAGATCGACGGGCAGCTCAATTCATTCTACGTGGTCACCCGCGAAATCAGCCTTAGCATCATGTCCGAGGCCGACCGCAGTGCCACCATGATCCGGCTACCGTCGGAACGCTGAGGCCGCTCTTGCCATTATCTACCGACTTCCGGTCGCCAGTACCGGTCAGTCACTTTTTTCACTGCCCGGGGGCCTAACTCGGCCCCTGTCCCCCTTCGCCTAAGGCAGAGTTTCCGAGCGAGGCCAAAGGCATGATCAATCTGGTGACTCGGCGAATCCTATTGTTTACTGATACACCGGCCTTGTGAGGCGATGGTGTCGGTTCCACGCTCCAGAGAATCGACCGATGCCAGCATTCAGCCAAAATCACCCCAGCAGGGTCTTACTCTGCCTGCTGATAACAGCTGCTCTAACCAACGGCTGCACGACGGCATCCGCGCCTACCCCGCCCACTCCGGCAGAACCCGCAAAGAACGGTCCCAGCGCGTCCGCGCGCGGGGTGCCGGAGTTCACCCCGGTGGTGCGTTATGGCCGGTACACCCTGGTCGAGTTGGCCCCGGCATCAGCGCAACAGGACCTGCTGCTTCAGGTCGTCGATGTGGCCGTTCCCGAGACACGCACAGCCACCGTGGGGGACGCCCTGCGTCATGTCCTGCTCCGTTCTGGCTACCAGTTGTGTTCCAGCAGTGATATCGCAGCGCTGAATGCGCTCCCGCTACCGGCTTCGCATTACCGACTGGGCCCGCTGTTGTTGCGTGATGCCCTGCTCACGCTGGCCGGTCCTGCCTGGGATCTGGAGGTCGACGACGGCGCACGCCGGATCTGCTTCACACGCGCAGCACATCCCACCACCGGTGGCGCCCTTCCCCAATCCGGACCGGTCTCCCCTGTCGACATAGCGCGGCCTCCACTGAAAACGGAGGCCAGGCCATGAGGGGATTTCAATCCACCCCAGGCGACTCCCGCAGCATGCTGTTGCGTGCGGCTGGCATCGCATGGCTGATCCTGATTAGCGCAGCGACGATCATCAACCACGTCTCGCTGTCGAGTCTGGCCACCCAGACCAGTGCCAGCGCTCAGGGTAGCCAGGTTGTTGCCCTGGAGGCTCGGCTGACTGATCTGAGCCAGCGCCTCGACGCCCTGCTAAAACTACCTGTTGCCTTGACCCAGGCCCGTTATGAGACTGATAGCAAAACACTTGAGCAACGAATGACCGCCATCGAAATCGGACTCGAGCAACGTCTGACAGCAGCCAGCCTGTCTTCCTTGGAAACACGCATCGACCAGTTGACCACCCGTCTGGATAAACCCAACCAGACGACTCCAGTACCGGTGCACACCCGTGTGACATACCCGACAAAGCCGACCCAAACAGCAAACCTACCGTTCACGGTTATGGGGATTGAGCTTCGCGGCGGCGAACGATTTCTGTCGATACTGCCAACCGGCACTGCCGCCTTTTCCGAGATGCGCGTCCTGCGTCCCGGTGAGACCGACAGCGGCTGGCGCCTGCAAGCCATCGATGGCCAGACCGCCGTGTTCCAGCGCGAGAACGACGGTCAGACGCATCGATTGACGCTGCCATAGGGGCTCCGGATGAACAAAACTCTCGTCTTCCGCGCGTTAACGCTGAGCCTGGCCGTCTCCTTTCTCTCTCCGGCAATCGCACAGAACGCTCGCACGATCGCCTCCACCGTCGCGCCCAGCGAGGAACAAACAGCGACCTCACGCATCAGCGATGAACAACAGGCTCGTGACTGGGGGTTGCGCACGGAGGAATGGGCTCGTTATCGCCAATTGATGCAGGGACCGCTGGGCCTTTTTTCGCCCAACCTCGACCCATTGACCGCACTCGGCATCGAAGCGCGCGCCGAGGAAGAACGCGACCGCTATGCCGAGTTGCAGGTTCAGGTTGAAGCCCGCCGCGTCGAAAAGACGCTGGCATACCAGCGGGCCTACGACACCGCCTGGCAACGTCTACACCCGGGCATGCAACGTGTCACCCTGCCCGGCCATACTCCAAGCAGTTCCTCCACCACCGCCAACAGCACCGACCGCATCGCCGTGTTCATCAAGGACGGCTGCGCGCCCTGTGGCCTGGCGGTTCAGCAGTTGCAGGTATCCGATGTCGGCTTCGACCTCTACATGGTTGGCAGCCGCGCCAACGACGCGCTCATTCGCGACTGGGCAAAACGCGCCAGTATCAATCCAGATCGCGTACGCAACGGTTCAATCACGCTCAACCACGATGCCGGTCGGTGGCTGTCTTTGGGCCTGCCGGGGGACCTGCCTGCCGTTGTGCGACAGGTCAGTGGCCAATGGCAACGGCAGTGACCCGCTGGCGTCATCGGCTCGTGGTACTGGGGTGGATGGCCATCGTCGTCCCCGCCGGCGCGCAGGACGTACCGCCTCCGGCGTACCAGATCGCCGCTCACCGGGCTGGCATTCCCTCTGCGGTACTGTATGCGGTGGCGTTGCAGGAGAGCGGCCTGCAACGCGATGGCCGGCTGGTGCCATGGCCCTGGACTCTGAACGTGGCAGGCGTATCGCGCCGTTTCAGTTCCCGCGCCAAAGCCTGTACGGGTCTGCAAAAGGCGCTGCGGGAGGCTCCTCCCACACGGGTCGACGCCGGCCTCGGCCAGATCAATCTGGGTTATCAGAAGCACCGCTACCCGCAGCCCTGCGATCTATTCGACCCATATCGCAACCTCGCTATCGCAGCGGAAATTCTGCGCGAACAGCACACCGACGGCGAGGACTGGCTGCTCGCCATTGGACGCTACCACCGCCCAGCAGGTGGGGCACCGGCTGCCCGCTACCGCATGAGAGTGCACAAGCAGCTGCAGCGCGTGCTCGGCGGCGCCCTCGCTGAAAACGCCCTCAGGAGAAAAACACTATGAAGCTCCATCCTCCTCTGCGAATCGCCGCCCCATCGCTGTTCGGCCTGCTATGCCTGGCCACCGGGGGAGCGCTCGCAGACGCCGCCTCGTTGATCGTGGTCGAAGACCGTGGCGGTGTTTCGGCATGGCCCTACTACCAATCACTGAATCTACGACCAGGCCAGGACCAGCCGTTAGCTCCTTCCCTCTCCGCACCTCATCCGTCACAGCAACGTTTCAGCGAAACAGACATGCTGCCGGTTCGTTCCGGGCGGCTGTCGCCGGGGGAGGAGCCGCGCAGGGTCATCCAGGCCTCCGGGCTGCGGCCAATGTTTCTGGTCGGCGATGACGACCACTCGCGCCAATGGTTACGCGAGCGCGCAGCAATCCTGGGCAAATTGAAGGCGGTCGGCTTGGTCGTCAACGTGGCATCTGCCAACGCCCTTGCCACCTTGCGCAGGCTGGTCCCGGGCCTGACACTGTCGCCGGTATCGGGCGACGATCTCGCAGAACGTCTGGGGTTGCGCCATTACCCCGTGCTGGTCACTGCCACCGGAATTGAGCAGTGAGCCGCTCGCCATGGCCCAGCCTCATGCGGTGGAAGTCCTACTACGGCCAGCGGTGGAGCTGTACACCGTGGTCGTCTGCGCCGCTGCCACGCTTCTGTGCCTGGTGGCGCCATGGTCGCTCGCGCTCAATCCGCTGCTCGGCCTGGGCTCGGCCCTGGCATTCTTCGCCTTTGGCTCGATCCGCCTGCGGGAAGCCTGGGCCATCCTGCGCTACCGCCGCAATATCCGCCGCCTGCCGAAGTACGTGATGACCAGCCGTGCTGTGCCGGTCAGTCAGCAGCGCCTGTTCATCGGCCGAGGGTTTCGCTGGGATCAGCGGCACACGCATCGGCTGATGCAAACGTACCGCCCCGAGTTTCGTCGTTATGTGGAACCCACGGCCGCCTACCGCATCGCCCGCCGTTTGGAAGAGCGGCTGGAATTCGCACGCTTTCCACTCTCAAAACTTGCCCGACTGACGACCTGGGACAGCCCATTTAATCCGGCGCGGCCGCTACCTCCAGTCGGTGGCATGCCGCGCCTGCATGGCATTGAACCGCATGAGGTGGACATCACGCTGCCGCTGGGGGAACGGGTTGGGCATTCACTCGTCCTGGGCACCACGCGGGTGGGCAAAACAAGACTCGCCGAGCTGTTCATCACCCAGGACATCCGGCGGCGTAACGCAGCCGGCGAGCATGAAGTGGTCATCGTCTTCGACCCCAAAGGCGATGCGGACCTGCTCAAGCGCATGTATGTCGAGGCCAAACGCGCCGGGCGCGAGGGCGAGTTCTATGTTTTCCACCTCGGCTGGCCAGATATTTCCGCCCGTTACAACGCCGTGGGACGGTTTGGTCGCATCAGCGAGGTGGCCACGCGCATTGCCGGCCAACTCTCCGGCGAGGGTAATTCCGCAGCGTTTCGCGAGTTCGCCTGGCGCTTCGTCAACATCATCGCCCGTGCACTCGTCGAGCTGGGGCAGCGGCCCGACTACCTGCTGATCCAGCGGCACGTGGTGAACATCGATGCCTTGTTTATCGAATACGCCCAGCACTACTTCGCGAGCAACGAGCCGAAGGCCTGGGAAGTCATCGTGCAGATCGAGGCCAGGCTCAACGACAAGAACATTCCACGCAACATGATCGGCCGCGAGAAGCGCGTCATTGCGCTCGAACAATACCTGTCACAGGTCAGGGTCTACGATCCGGTACTGGATGGGCTGAGGTCTGCGGTGCGTTACGACCGCACCTACTTTGACAAAATTGTCGCCTCGTTGCTGCCCCTGCTGGAAAAACTCACGACCGGCAAGATCTCTCAGTTGCTGGCCCCGAACTATGCCGATCTGGCCGACCCGCGGCCCATTTTCGACTGGATGCAGATTATCCGGAAGAAGGCCGTGGTGTATGTGGGCCTCGATGCGCTCTCGGATGCCGAGGTTTCAGCCGCCGTGGGCAACAGCATGTTCAGCGACTTGGTGTCGGTCGCTGGACACATCTACAAGTTCGGTATTGACGATGGTCTACCCGGCACGGCGTCTGGGGTCAAAGTACCGATCAACGTGCACGCCGACGAGTTCAACGAACTGATGGGTGATGAGTTCATCCCCATGGTCAACAAAGGCGGCGGTGCCGGTCTCCAGGTCACCGCCTACACGCAAACGCTCAGTGACATTGAAGCGCGTATCGGCAACCGCGCCAAAGCCGGTCAGGTGGTCGGTAACTTCAACAATCTGTTTATGTTGAGGGTGCGGGAAACTGCGACCGCCGAGTTACTCACGAAGCAATTGCCCAAGGTTGAGGTGTACACCACTTCACTGATGAGCGGCGCCACCGACAGCTCCGACATTCATGGCAAGACCGATTTTACCAGCAACACCCAGGACCGCATCACGACGACGAGTGTGCCCCTGATCGAACCCGCCCATGTTGTCGGCCTGCCCAAGGGGCAGTGCTTTGCACTGATTGAGGGCGGCAACCTCTGGAAGATCCGCATGCCGCTGCCGGCACCCGACCCTGACGAAGTGATGCCTAGGGACCTGCAGCAGCTTGCTGGGTACATGCGCCAACACTACGTCGAGGCGGGTGACTGGTGGGACAGCAAAGCACTACCGGGCCTGCAGGATGCCCCCCTGCCTGATGACCTACTTGACGGGTTCCGGCATATGGCGACCGCCGAAACGACTGCTGAGAGGCGCAACCGTGAGTGACCCGGCCAACACAGCGCAGCGCCAGCAGACCCAACAGCAGGGTTTGATCACCGGCATCATCACGCTGCCATTCCGGTTTGTGGCCGTGCTTTTGGGGTCTTTGTTTCTGTCCATCGTGATCGAATGTGTGGGTATGCACCTGTTCTGGGGAGATCAAGGCTGGCGGCACGCGCAAGGCATGCTGGACTACGAACTGACGCAACTCTCACAACACTTCACACGCAGCGCCGTGGTGCAGGAACCGGGACAAACGGCGTCCTGGTTGGTAGAAACGGCTTACCAATGGGTGTTCGTCAAAAGCGGACTCATCGACTGGATGCGCGACGCATCGGCCAAAGCCAGTTCACCCAGCCAGGGAACGGGTCGGGATTTCCGTTTTTATCTGAGTCAGGTTTATGTGTATCTGGAGAACGACCTGATCGCCAGTGCGTACACGCTACTGGTGTTCCTCGTCCGGCTGCTGGTGCTGGTACTGACCATCCCACTGTTCCTGATGGCAGCTTTCGTCGGACTGGTCGATGGCCTGGTGCGGCGGGACATCAGGCGCTTTGGTGCGGGCCGTGAGTCAGGCTTTGTCTACCACCGGGCAAAGGCCAGTCTGATGCCTCTCGCCGTCATGCCTTGGGTCCTTTACCTGACCCTGCCCGTCAGCGCACACCCGCTTCTTATCTTGGTTCCCTGCGCAATTCTGTTAGGTGCCGCAACAGACCTCGCAGCAGGCAGCTTCAAAAAATACCTATAAGTGCTGACCGGTATTTCAGGCCAGTAATGCCTGCGCCGCCTCCATTTGCTCGTGCTCAAACGCTGGCGCAAAATCGTCCAACTCGCTCGCTTGCAACCCCACCACTGCACTGAGCGCCATCTGCCGCCAGTCCAGCACGGCGTCATACACTTCTGCCAGCACGGCCAACGCATCCTCCCGACTCAACGAAAAATAAGTGCTCCGCGCCAGCAGCATCTCAAGATTGGTGATCGGTCCATCCTCCTCCGACAGCCAGGTTTTCGATTCTCGCTCTTTGTCCGGGAAGGGATTGACGTCGAATGCCGGTGCCAGCCGCCAGAGCCCCTTTTCCACATGAAGAAAGCCATGGTTCTGCAGGTGGTCATCCACATTGGTGATCAGTAGGTTAAAAACCAGTCGCCGCCATAGCTGCTGCACATCTACGGTCGGTGCATGCCCCACGGAACGGATAGCATCGGCAATTTCAGTATAGCTTCGATCCTCTTCGCGCGACGCCTGCAGCAAAGACGCGGCGGACTGGTATGGAATACGCCCATCAGCACCATCGCGATCGAAACGGCGGATGATAGCGACCGGTACGCCATCCAGCTCTATGATACGGGCCGGCGCGGCATTGATACCTGCTTGTTTTGCCAAGCATAAGGCCAGCACTTCGCCGCGCGTCACGCTACGGGTGTCGCTCACGCTTGGGAATTTTCCAATGGCGAGTGCGCCATCCTCATCGACCACCGTGCTCTTGGGGCGCATCCCGCCGAGCGATGTGCCTTTGCCCTGAAGGTAACGCAAATCTTCAGTGCTTTCCTGACCTTTCTCAACTGCCCGGCTGGCCTGGTAGATGCGCTGCAATTCCAGCAGTGGCGGTGTAGCGCGCCGTCCATCTTCAATCGTCCGGCAATAATGTCCGTTCTGATCACGCAGTCTCAGCGCGCCGATCCGGCTGAAATCGTCAACCGCCAGCAGGTAGTCCATCTCTGTCAGCGACGCGAGCGATGGATTACCCTTACGACGCTTGGCATGGTCACGTGCGATGACCCGGCGTCCCCAAGCGTCCGGTGTCGTATCGGCAATGGCGAAATGAAAGACCGAATCGTGAGCTGAGGGAGATCTACGTGGCTGATAACCCGAGATCAGGCTGAGATCGGCAGAAACATTGAACCCCTCCTGATTCCCCAACCATCCCTGCTCATAGGCAAAGGTGGTGTTCTCACGGCGTCCCTGCTTGACGTAAATAAGAGTGCCAACAGCTATTCCCGCCTTACCAAGACAGACCTGGACTTGCTGGCGAACTGAAGTAACCGATTTCATAATGCCCCCGATGCCGGCGGTTTACTGCGTACACGTTTAGGCAATTGTTCATCCATCAGCGTCAGCCCGATGTCGTCGTGCGCCGTATCCAGCAGGTTGGCCAGCGCCTGTACCTCACCGAACACGTGCAAGGCGCGGGCGAAGAAATGAATAGGCACCCGCATATCCCCTTTCTCCATGCGCCGAACAGTGGATACAGAAGCCCCCATTCGCTCTGCAAGCGAGGCCTGTGAAATCCGTCGACGCCTGCGTGCAAGCTCAATGTCGCTGCCGAGCTTGCGGAGCGCCCGCTCGACGGGTAACGGCAGTGGTGTACTCATTTATCATCCTCATAGGAACGCTTAAGGCTATTATCAGTTCCTATGAGAACAATTACCTCACGCCTCGTTACTGTTGTCAATAAACATCCCATGGGAGCGCTAGTAAGCGATTAGCACTCCAATCAGAATGCTAAAGTGAAATCTGACAATATATCAGCCCTTAGCGTCCACGATTTCGATACGCAGAGACACAGATGAAGAGATAGCTGTTCTGCGATGAAACAGTCGCCCCTGCCACTCTCTTCAGAATGCACAACGCAACACCACCAAAAAAATGTGTAAGGAAAGTGGTGAGGAGTAACTCCCCATTGTTTGCGGCTTTCCACCAGCCATCCCCGCAGCATCGAGCCATTCGAGCCCATCGGAAATGGCGCAATGGCAAGGTTTCACAATTCGGCTTACGCATGGCGACGTCCTGTCGTAGCGTTGCTGCTCACCAGTATCTTCATCACACAGCTCGCCGCTGCAACTGACGATGGGTATGAGCGTGAACACCTGGCGGCCGTCGCCCGCCAACTCGACCTGCTTGACCGTCTGGCCAAACAATCCGCCAGCACCGCTCCCGAGTCACGCTCCCGCTATCACTTCGATTATCGGCGTCTGGATGCCGACCTGCAGCGCATGCGGTCGGGCATCAACGACTACCTGACGCCTCAGCGTGCACAGCCACGCGATCCCTCTGCACTGCTTGGCGATTACCGCCAGGACGCCGAACAGGAGGATGACCGATGAACGCCAACCAGCTTGCCGCCTTTCAGGCCAATGGAGGCTTCACCCCCTCTGCTGTCGCCGGCGTACTGCTCGGCGCCGTGTTCGCAACCCTGCTGCTGTGGGGCGTATGGGCCCTGCGCACAGCCTATGTCGGCGTGTCGGAACAGCGGATTTCCCAGCGTCAGTTCGTCGGCGTTGCGGTGAGGTTTATCGCGATGTACGTGGTGCTGACTTTTTTCCTGCTCTCCTAACGCAAAGGCTCACATCATGAACCTGCTCTCGTATCGCTTGCATTCGGCACGTATGGCCGTCCTGGCTTCGGCATCCACACTCGCCATGCTGCCGACGTTTGCCCGGGCCGACCTCCCAACCCTGGAAGAACCGTCGAGGGGCACCGGCTCGGGCATCATGGAGACGCTGCGCAATTACGGTTACGACATCGTGATGCTTGTTGCCTTGCTGGTGGTCGCCTCGATGTTTGTCGGTGTCTGCTACCACGCCTACGGTACCTATGCGGAAATCCACACGGGCCGCAAAACCTGGGGGCAATTCGGCCTGACGGTGGCCGTGGGCGCCGTCCTGCTGGTCGTTGGTGTCTGGCTGCTCACTGAAGCCACCGGCGTGCTCTAGGAGTCATGCCATGAGCACGCATCAGGACATTCGGCCTGACGGGACGGTGGTGTTTCTTCCACACCGTCTCAACCGTCACCCCGTGGTCGTCCGCGGCCTTACCGCGGATGAGCTGTGGATCTGCGCCGGGCTATCGGCAGCAGGCAGCCTGGTGGTTGGCGTGCCGCTGGCCTTTGTATTTTCGACGATCGCCATCGTGCCCACGGCCATCATGCTGGGCATCGCTGCCGGGGTGTTGGCAGGTGGAGGCATGCTGCGTCGCCAGAAACGTGGCAGACCCGATACCTGGCTGTATCGCCAACTGCAGTGGCGTATTGCACAGCGTCATCCAGCCTTAGCGTCTTTTGTGGGCGCGCACGCGTTAGTGATCCGATCGGGTTACTGGAGCACGCGCAGGAGCAAGGCAGCGTGAGCCGGTTCAAGAACGAAATCACTCACCTCCAGTCGCACATCAAGACCTTGCGGCTGGGGCTTGGTGCACTACTTGTTATCGCCTTGGTGATGGGCGGCGGCTGGTGGAGCGCACCGCGTGACCTGACCGTGCACGTCCCGCCCGACCTGCGCTCCGGCAGTACCCGGAAATGGTGGGAAGTGCCACCCGAAAGCGTCTACGCCTTCTCGTTCTACATCTGGCAGCAACTCCAGCGTTGGCCCACCAACGGTGACGAAGACTATGCGCGCAACATTCATGTACTTGCGCCCTACTTCACCCCTGCCTGCCAAACCTTTCTGCGCAATGACTATGAATACCGTCGTACGGCAGGTGAGTTACGCCAGCGGGTAAGAGGCATTTATGAAATTCCGGGGCGTGGCTACGGCGAGAACCCGGCCCAGCGAGTGAAAGTCGTCTCCGACCGCGATTGGATCGTCACGCTTGATGTGACGGCGGATGAGTACTACGGCGCCGAGCAGGTCAAACGAGCGCTGGTTCGTTACCCGCTCAAGGTCGTACGGGTGGACGTCGACCCCGAGCGCAACCCTTTCGGCCTGGCCCTGGACTGCTACAGCGGCGCGCCGCAACGCATCATCACCCCCGCCCCCGTCACACCTGCCAGCACAACGCCGGGCGGGCTGGGTGGCGCTATGGGAGAGACGCCATGAAACACCTGCTCTGTGCCTTCAGCCTGCTGCTCACCGTTGTGCTGTCGCCGACAGTCCACGCCGTGGAGATCCTGCGCTGGGAGCGCCTGCCCCTGGCGGTTTCCCTGGTCGTGGATCAGGAGCGGATCGTGTTCATCGACCGCAACGTCCGCGTGGGGGTGCCTACCACGCTCGCCGGCCGCCTGCGGGTACAAAGTGCCGGTGGTGCACTCTATCTGCGCGCCAGTGAGCCCATCGAACCAACACGCCTGCAACTGCAGGATGCTGACAACGGGACACTGATCCTGCTGGACATCGTTGCCGAGCCCGCTCAAGCAGGTCGGGCAGCGATGGAGCCGGTGCGTATTGTTGAGGCTGAGGGCCCGGCTCAACGCTACGGCGAGGCGCAGACATCCCAGGCTTCTGATGGCAGCGCCGAGACGACCAGCCCGCCTCGCGCCGCTCATGAAACACCCGTGCCCGTGGTACTGACCCGCTACGCCGCGCAGAACCTGTACGCCCCGCTGCGCACGGTCGAGTCCGTTCCTGGCGTGACGCGCGTGAACCTGCGCCGCCATCTGCCCCTAGACGCGCTGCTGCCCACCCTGCCCGTTCAGGCCAGAGCCATCGCCGCCTGGCGGCTGGATGATCTGCGGGTGACCGCCGTCAGGTTGGTCAACAGGTCGACCCGCTGGCTCGCCCTCGATCCGCGCGAACTGCTGGGTGATTTCACGACCGCAACGTTTCAGCATTCAAGCCTGGGGCCTGCCGGTACATCGGAAGACACCTCGGTGGTTTACCTGGTGACCCGGGGGCATGGCGTGGCCGAATCTCTGCTGCCGAGAGTGAGCCCGATCAATGCGGCGCTGAATCTGCCGTCCCCCTCAACGCCTGCCCCGAAGGACGGAGTTCGTCATGAAAGGTAACGGTCTGCTGAAGTGGCTGATGGTGCCCATGGCGCTCTTGCTGGTGTTCGTCGGGATCAAGCTGTTTTCCGGCGGTAACGCCCAACCGGTCAATGACGGCACTCCCCGGCTGACATCGCAAGAGGCAAAGGCATTGGGTATCGAAGGCGATACGCCTCGCGACACCGTGGCGACGCTGGTAGGTCAGGTCAAGCAACTGCGTACCGAATTGCAGGGTGCGATGGCGGACAACAAAACGCAGAAGTCTGAAAACGAGCGGTTGCGTCAGCGTGAAGGCTCAATTGACCGGCGCATCCAAAGTGCGCTGGAGACTGAGCGCAACCAGTTGCGCAACGACCGTGAACAGGTCTCCGGCGAGCGGCAGCAAGCTCAGGGCTTGCTGCAAGACCTGCAGCGCCAAATCGAAGGGCTGTCCAGTCAACGTGGCGATGCCGACCTTCCCATCGGGCTGGGCCTGAAACCCGGGGACGGCGATGGACTCGGCAGTGACGGTATTCACTGGATTGAACCGGACGATGCCAGACGCGATGACAAAAGTAGCGCCTCCGGCAAGCGCGACAGCTTCAGCTTCCCCACCCGTTTCGGGCCCGCGCAGAAAACGCTGGAAGCGACCCGGGAGACCGTCGTGGAAGCTGGCAGCAAGGCGGCGAGTGTGTCCACCGCAACGCCGGTTTACACCGTACCAACCAACGCCACGCTGATGGGCTCGATTGCGATGACTGCGTTGATCGGGCGCGTGCCGGTGGACGGTACGGTGAATGACCCCTACCCGTTCAAGATCCTCATTGGTCCCGACAACCTCACCGCCAACGGCATCGACCTCCCCGAGGTGTCCGGCGCGGTGGTCAGCGGTACCGCATCAGGCGACTGGACGCTGTCCTGCGTGCGCGGCCAGGTCCGCAGTGTGACGTTCGTGTTCCATGACGGCACCATCCGCACCGTGCCCGAAGAGGGCGAGCGCAGTGGCAACTGGCAGCAGGACAACAGGGGCAGCAACGCTACCCAGGAGGGCCTGGGCTGGATCAGCGATCCCTATGGCATCCCGTGCGTTTCAGGTGAACGCCGCAGCAACGCCCAGCAGTACCTCGGCAGTCAGGCGCTGATTACTGCGGCGGGTGCCGGGGCCGCATCGCTGATCAAATCGGACAATGACAGCTTCGCCGTGGTGGCCAACAACAACGGTTCGATGGGCACCGTGGGTATAACCGGCAACGAAGCGGTGGGCCGCATCCTCGCGGGCGGTGTGCAGGACATGTCGCAGTGGGTGAACAAGCTCTACGGGCAGGCCTTCGCAGCCGTCTACGTCAAGCCCGGCGCCCAGGTCGCCGTCCATCTTGAACAACCCCTCACCATCGACTACGCCCCCAAAGGTCGTCGCGTCGATCACCGTTTAGGAGGAGCTACCCATGCGCAGGATCTGGATTAACGGCCTAACGGTCCTCATGCTGGCCGTGGCCTTGGCCGGCTGCTTGACCAGCAAGGAAAAGATGCTGCCGCATGACGGCAACACCATGCTCGATATCTGGAACGAGGAGACCGGCGGTGCCGCGCGTGGCGGGCAGAGTGCCCAGCAGTTGCTGGACGCCCGGCAGTCGCTGCGCCGGTCACTCAGGCAAGACGATGTGAACGCGGCGCCGACTGTCAACGCAAGCTATACCCGCACCGCACAGAACGAGATCTACCGGCAGTTTCACCGCCTGCCCAATCCAGACCTTGTGATGTACGTCTTTCCCCATCTGGCAGGCACTGATCCCGCTCCCGTTCCCGGGTACACGACCGTCTTTCCCCTGTACCAGCGGGTCCAGTACGCCATGCCCGGTGAACGGGTCGAGAACTACTGATGCGCTGGCCATTTTCCCGCGTACCTGAGGCGGCTGAGGCAGACAGGCCAACGCCGGATGCCTGGGAGTGCCATGTTGCCGAACTGCAGACTCACGGCATTCCGGCGCCGGGCGAGCCCGGTGCCGCGCCGCGGCGTCCTGCAACACAGGCCGACGAGCAGGCGCTTTATGACGTCGCGCCCTCATTCGCTGATCTGTTGCCCTGGGTCGAATACCTGCCCGATTCAAAATGCATGCTGCTCGAAGACGGCGTCTCCGTCGCGGCATTTTTTGAATTGATGCCCGTCGGTACGGAGGGACGTGAGGCAGCTTGGCTTGCCCAGGCGCGCGCCGCCCTGGAAAACGCGCTACAGGACAGTTTCGATGAACTGGATGAATCGCCCTGGGTGATGCAGTTCTACGCTCAGGACGAGACCGACTGGAACCCGTACCTTGCCTCCCTGCGCAGTTATCTCCAGCCACGGGCACAGGGCAGCGCCTTCAGCGAGTTCTACCTGCGCTTTTTCGGTCACCATCTGCGGGCCGTTGCCAAACAGGGTGGCCTGTTCGAGGACCGCACAGTCACCAAGCTACCCTGGCGCGGCCAAACGCGCCGCGTCCGCCTGGTGGTGTATCGGCGTGCTGGGAGTGCGCCCGCCCGACGCGGGCAATCCCCCGAGCAGGCATTGAATGTCATTTGCGACCGGCTGGTCGGTGGATTGTCCAATGCGGGCATACGCGCCCGTCGCCTGCAGGCGGCAGATATTCATGCCTGGCTGGTGCTCTGGTTCAACCCTCGGCCGACAATGCTCGGCCCCACGTTAGAAGACCGCGAACGCTTCTACCGCCTCACGTGCTATCCGACGGAGTCCGAGCCCGGCGAGCTGGAACTGGCCAGTGGTACGGATTTCGCGCAGCGCCTGTTTTTCGGCCAGCCCCGCTCTGACGTCGAAAACGGCCTGTGGTACTTCGACGACCTGCCCCACCGGACCGTTGTTGTCGACCGGTTGCGCACGCCGCCCAACACCGGGCACATCACCGGTGAAACCCGCAAGGGCGGTGATGCGATCAATGCCCTGATGGATCAAATGCCCGAAGACACGGTGATGTGCCTGACGATGGTCGTCACGCCGCAGGACATTCTTGAGGCGCACCTGAATCACCTGGCGAAAAAGGCGGTTGGTGAAACCCTGGCCTCGGAACAGGCATTGAAGGACGTCCAGCAGGCGCGCGGCCTGATTGGCAGTGCACACAAACTGTATCGCGCCTCGCTGGCGTTCTACCTGCGGGGTCAGGACGTGGCAGACCTCGATACCCGCGGTCTGCAACTGGGCAACGTCCTGCTCAACGCAGGCCTGCAACCGGTACGCGAAGAAGATGAAGTCGCGCCGCTCAACAGCTATCTGCGCTGGTTGCCCTGTGTCTATGACCCGGGCAAAGACAAACGTCAGTGGTACACGCAGCTGATATTCGCGCAGCATGTAGCCAACCTGGCACCGACCTGGGGGCGCAGTGCCGGCACCGGCCGCCCCGGGATCACCTTCTTCAACCGTGGCGGCGGCACCATCACCTTTGATCCGTTGAACCGACTCGACCGCCAGATGAATGCACACCTGTTCCTGTTCGGCCCCACCGGTTCAGGCAAGTCGGCCACGCTCAACAACATCCTCAACCAGATCACCGCCATCTACCGGCCACGGCTGTTCATCGTGGAAGCCGGTAACAGCTTTGGCCTCTACGGTGAGTTCGCCGCGCACCTGGGGCTGACGGTGCATCGCGTCAGGCTTTCGCCCGGTGCAGGCGTGAGCCTTGCGCCCTTCGCCGACGCCTGGCGCCTGGTCGACACGCCCAGCCAGGTCCAGACACTCGATGCCGACGCGCTCGATGAAGAATCCGCCGAGGGCGATGCCAGTGCTGACGAGCAACGTGATGTGCTGGGTGAACTGGAGATCACCGCACGATTGATGATCACCGGCGGGGAGGACAAAGAGGAAGCCAGGATGACCCGCGCCGATCGCAGCCTGATCCGCCAGTGCATCCTCGAAGCTGCCCATCGCTGCATGGCAGAAACACGCATGGTACTGACCCGTGATGTACGCAATGCGCTGCGCGAACGCGGTCGTGATTCGACGTTGCCCGAGACACGTCGTACCCGTCTGCTGGAAATGGCCGATGCGATGGACATGTTTTGCCAGGGCGTCGATGGCGAGATGTTCGACAGGCCGGGTACGCCCTGGCCAGAGGCCGATATCACGGTTGTCGACCTGGCGACGTTCGCGCGCGAGGGCTACAACGCGCAGCTGTCGATTGCCTACATTTCGCTGATCAACACCGTCAACAACATCGCCGAGCGCGACCAGTTCCTCGGCCGCCCGATCATCAATGTCACCGATGAAGGCCACATCATCACCAAGAACCCGCTGCTCGCGCCCTATGTGGTCAAGATCACCAAGATGTGGCGCAAACTGGGCGCCTGGTACTGGCTGGCAACGCAGAACCTAGACGACCTGCCGAAAGCCGCCGAACCCATGCTCAACATGATCGAGTGGTGGATTTGCCTGAGTATGCCCCCGGACGAGGTGGAGAAGATTGCCCGGTTTCGTGAACTGAACGCCTCGCAGAAGGCCCTGATGCTGTCCGCACGCAAGGAAGCCGGAAAATTCACGGAGGGGGTGATTTTGTCAAAATCAATGGAGTTGCTGTTCCGTGCGGTACCCCCCAGCCTGTACCTGGCGCTGGCAATGACGGAACCCGAAGAGAAAGCCGAACGTTTTCAGTTGATGCAGCAGCACGGCATCAGTGAACTGGAAGCCGCGCTACGCGTTGCCGACCAGATCGACCGGGCGCGGGGCATCGAGCCGCTGCGCTACGACCTGTTTGATTGACGTCGAGGATTCCGCCATGCCTTCGCCCACTTTCCTCCTCTACCGTCGGTGGCCGTGCGGAGTCTGGCTGCTGGGTTGGGTGATTGCTGGCCTGCTCGTGCTCTGGCTTTGGTCGTGGGCCGACGAGTCGCATGAGTCAACCCACGCGTCGGACGCCACCGCTGCCCAGCACCCGGCCGGCCCACCTTGGCGCTATGGACGCATGAATGCGCGCTTCACCATTGTCGAATACGCCGACCTCGAATGCCCCTACTGCAAGGCCTATGATCCCATCCTGCGGCATTGGATCGACCAGCACCCGGAGGTGAATCTGCAATGGCACCACCTACCGCTAGCCATGCACGAGCCGGCAGCGACTCGACAGGCGCGTCTGGCCGAATGCATCGGCGAGTCCCAGGGCCATGATGCGTTCTGGCAAGCCATCACCTGGATCTACCAGCACACCCGCAGCGACGGCCAGGGCCTGCCGCCCGACACCGAGTACCACGGCCAGGACCCAACCGTGCAAGCCTGCCTCGCCAGTGAGCGGCCCGACACCATCATCCAGGGGCAGGCCAACGAAGCACGCCATGGCGGCGTGAGCGCCACCCCGACCCTGCGTCTGATCGACCACCACAGCGGCCAGTCACTGACCCTGGCCGGCCCGGCCGAAGGCGACGCGTTGCTGTCGGCATTGGACCTACTGGTGTCCAACGGTACAGCGCCAAACGCAGCACAAATTCATCACCAAATGCCTGCCGACGTTGTCGGCGACATGCCCAGATAGCCCGCGGTCTTCAAGGCTATGGCGCGGTTTCGACCGCGTTGACTGCACGCCAGTTCGCCACGCATCCCCCGAGCGAACGGTCATCCGTGCAAACGGTGGCGGATGCCTATCGTCATTGTCTCCGGAGGGTCCGCCCTCCAGGGACGGCTGCCTCCAATTCCTAAGGAGGTTCCCATGTCCACATCCCTCGCCATGATCAGTGGTCATGCTTCACTCAATCGCATCGCGACACCGGACGACGACCAAATCATCGAACAGGCATTGCTCATCCTTGAGCAGCGAGTATTCAAGCGTGGCCCCTCGCTGCAAAGCCCGGAGGATGTGCGCAATTTCCTGCAGCTGAAAATCGCAGCACAGCCGCATGAAGTCTTTGGCGCCGTGTTTCTCGATGCGAAGCATCAGGTGTTGGCCTACGAGCCCTTGTTCCAAGGCACCATCGACAGCGCCAGCGTCTATCCACGGGTGGTGCTCAAGCGTTGTCTGGACCATAACGCCGCCGCTCTGGTGCTCTGCCACAATCATCCTTCCGGCTGCACTGAACCCAGTACGGCGGACGAAACGTTGACCCAGCGATTGAAGGAGATATTGGGACAGGTCGATATCCGTCTGCTGGATCACTTCATCATCGGGAAAGGCGATCCTTATTCGTTCGCCGAACACGGATTGATCTGATCCTCTTCGCGCCAGCTTGCTGACGCTCCAACACCCCATCGGAAGCGATGCTTTCGATGGGGCATCTGCTGTCCACGAAATACCGCGATTCATAGGTGCATGGAAACCGGGCACCTCCCATTTCTGATTGTTTGTTGTCGCGTTAAGCGCGATGCGTTGCACTACCGAGGTCATGAACCACCGGATGCTGCGCCATGTTGTGTTCTCTTTCCCCCGGCCCGAACAGGTGCCTGGCCTTGGCCATTGCGCTGTGTGCCTCTGCGGCTAGTGCAATGGATATCTGGGTCATCACCGACCGCCAACATCCCGTGCAAGGTACACCTGACCGACTGATCGAGCTGGATGCACCCGCGCGTATTGAAACCGAACTGTCGACCGATCTTCCACGTGATGTCCAGCAAGCGTCACTCTTGGTACAGCAGCGCCTCAAGCACGGCGGCCCCGCGCTGGAGCAGCGTCTGGCCAGGACCTACCAGGACGTGACCGATGCCTGGAGCTTGGGCATTACCTCTCTCCCCGCCATCGTCGTGGATCAACGCTACGTAGTTTATGGCGAGCCGGGCGTCGCCAAGGCGATCGCACGCATCGAGGCCTACCGAAGGACTCAACCATGAAGTGCGCCCGTCTTCGGCGTACCGGCATCGCCACCATTTTGTTGACTGCCGCCTCGTCATCGTTCGCGCTCAACACCGCGACCATCGTGTCTTCCACTTTGTCCCCATCGTGCCTGGAATACCGAGTGGTAGGGATCTGCTATTGGCTGTTCTGTACGCCGTTCGGCTGCTCGGTGCGGACGTCCACCAAGGTGCGCCACTACATTCCGGATGCCGTGGTTTCGAATTACTCCAACACCGGTGAGAACCCGTGGATCGAAGTGCGGGCCATGAGCGCCCCCAACGTGACGGCCCAGGCAGGCGGCGACGGCACGACGAACCATGACAATGAAAGCAACATGGCGAAGTTCAAGAACGCCGACGTGATCGGCCATCCCGGCGGCCATGTGTTCGGCCAATTTGCCAGCACCTCAGGTTACGCCTGCAAAGGTGCCGGCACTGCGTTTATGCCGTACCTGCTGAGCACGCTCGACACCGTGGCCTGGCGCTACAACGTGCCCGAAGCCGTGTACCCAGAGGCCCTGATTCCGGGCATGCGCGAGATCGGCACACGCAGCACGTTCAACCTGTGGGGCGCCATCTATCCGCGCGGCGGATTTCTGCATCAGGTCGACGATTACAAGGCCGGCGCCGTGGTCGCCCAACGCGCCGGGGACATCGTCACCCGGCGGGGGCAATTGCATGTCTATCAGCCATTGCTCGCGAACTCGCAGCCCGGTTACTGGCCGGCCGGAGCGCTGGAGGAAAGCAATGCCTCGACCGGCAAGTGGCAGGAGCTGACGCCGCGTCTTTCCAACCGCTGCATGGTGTTCCCCCACAGCGAACCGCTGGCCCAGGCCCAGCAAGGTGATTATGCCTGGGCGCTTTGGCGCCCATACAGCTGTTGCGAACGCCGCGGGCAGACGTTCCTCGGCAGTACAGACTTCAACTGAGGGGAAAACAATGAAGCGTCCTGTCACCCTCTTCCATTTGCCGTTGCGGTGGCAGATAACCCTTCTGGCCAGCGCGCTGGTGCTGGTCAGCAATCTGGTATCGGCCCAACCCAACGGTTTCCAGAACAGCGGCAGCGTGATTGGCGACGACCTCATGTATTCGATTGGTGGCGGCAGCGCGGTGTCCATGAGCCGCGCGGCCGGCATGCATGCTCTCGGTGTGGGCGCGGGCTGGAACAGCAACCTGATGTGCGGTGACATGAACATCAGCACCACCATCCAGAATCAGCTCAACGGCCTCACCAATGGCTTTCAGAACATCATGAGCAGCGTGATCCAGAACGCGACGAGCGCGGTCGCATCGTTGCCGGCGCTGATCATTCAGCGGGCAGACCCCGGCCTCTACAACCTGTTGACCAACGGTATTCTTCAGGCCAGGCTCGATTTCGATCGTTCCAAACTGACCTGCCGCGCGATGGCCGAGAAGATGGCCGACACGGCAGGCGGACAGATGAGCTGGAGCCAGCTCGCCGAGGGGATGGCGTTGCGCCAGGCGGTTGCGAGCACTGACGCGGTGTCAGCCATCGAACAGGCTGAGACCAGCCGGGGCAAGGATGGCGTGCCGTGGGTGGGCGGCGGCAATGCTGGCGGTGCCGGCCAGCCGTCGATCAAAGTGATCCGCGATGTAACGCGTGCCGGCTACAACCTGGTCAATGGCCGCAGTGCAACCGACCCAACATCCATCGACCCGACGAGCTGTAATAGCCTGGCCTGCCAGACCTGGTCGTCGCCGCAAGCGGCCACCGACTGGGCCACACGCGTGCTCGGCGAACAGGAGCAGCGCACCTGCGCGATCTGCACCAAGACCCAGACCGTGCCAGGCGTCGGGTTGACGCCGCTGATTCAGGAAGAGTACGAGGCCAAGCTGGAAACGCTGCAGGAATTGATCAGCGGCGCCCGCCATACCACCGCTGAGAACTTGCGTGCAGCCGGCAGTACATCCTTGCCGGTTACCCGCGGCGTTATCGAAGCGCTGCGCGATGAACCCGACCAGGACATCCTGGCCAGACGTCTGGCCTCGGAGGTCGCGTTGTCCTCCGTATTGGAGAAGGCTCTGCTGCTGCAACGTACGCTGCTGACCGGCAAGAAAGAACCCAATGTCGCGGCCAACCAGTTGGCCGTCGATGCGGTCAATCATGAAAGCGACACGCTCGACCGCGAAATCCTCAACCTCAAAACCGAATTGGAGATCAGACGCGAGCTGGCAAACAACTCGCCGATGACGATCATTCAGCGCCATGGCACACGCGCGTCAGGCTCGCGTGGTATCTACGAGGGCGACCCGGTGCCGGATCGCCTCAACCAGTTACAGCGCTCCCATCCAGGAGGCACGCCATGAACGCAGCATCGCTACGCCCGCGCTGGCCCCTCAACAGCCGTGTCGCCAGGGCATTGCTATGGACGCTGCTGCTCGTTGCGCTGGCAGTGGCGGCCAACATCGCTGGCCTCTATCTGGTCGGCAGCATTGCCGGCTGGGAACGCTGGCTGACGAACGCGGCTGGCTACTTCCTGCTGTGGCGGTTCTGCCTCTACGGGGCGACTGTCTATGGCTGGGTGTGGATGCGCCGTCGGTTGCTGGCACGCGAATCTGATGCCTCGACACAGCGCCGGCTGCTACGTACCGAGATCGCCGGCGTCATCGCGATCATCGCACTGGAGGCCAGCCTGCTGATGCAGGCGGTCTAGCGGGAGACCTGGAACATGACGCTTTTCACGACCGACTACTTGGAGTATTACCTGACGCTGGTTGCCTGGATCGTCCACAACGGCATCTGGTCGGTGCTGGTCTCCAGCGGCGTGTTCGCCATTCCCTTTATAGCCATTATTATCCAGGAATGGCTCAAAGCACGTACTGAAGGGGCCGATGAAGGCAATAAGGGCGTACTGTCCTCGATGCGCATAGAGAACCGCATCTGGGTGGCCATCGTCGTGCTGATGTTCGCCGGCATCCCGTTTATCGATATTGACCTCGGCACGATCAAGTACGACCAGGCGCGATCGGCACAGTGCCAGGTTAATATTCCGCAACCTACGGATACCGGCTGGTCGCAGTCATTCAGCACGCTCAACAACCAGAGTGCCAAGGTGCCGGTGTGGTGGGCCTTCATGCATGCGCTCTCCCGCGCGGTGACAGGGGCCTCGGTGGCAGCGATCCCGTGCGGAACAGATCTGCGGCAAATGAGGATGGAGATCAACGCCACGCGCATTGCCGACCCTGTCCTCGCGCAGGACGTGGCGGACTTTACCCACGACTGCTATGGACCCGCCAGGGCGAAATTGTTCATGAGTCGACCGGAACTGGATGAAGCACAGGTGCATGACGTGACCTGGATCGGCTCCAGTTACTTCGTCAACACCAACGGTTTCTACGACACATACCATGCCAAGACACCCCGTGATGGCTGGCCCTACGATAGCAACCGAGACGCCGGGCTCGCACAGGTGCCGAGCGGCGCGGGTTATCCAACATGTCATCAGTGGTGGAGCGATGGCAGTAACGGGTTGCGCACACGGCTATTGGCCCAAGTCGACCCCAGCCTGCTCAACCGAATGGCCGGATGGGCCGGATTCTTGAGTCGTGCCGAAGTGGATGACTCGGTGATCCGTGCGATCGCCTCCCCGCGCCAACAGAAGCTCAATCAGGGAACGGTTTACACCGACTATGGTGGCCAGATCGACAAGACCCTGCCGAACATCGTTACCCGCACGGCGGGCGACGTAGGTCTTGCGGTGGGAGCCGTTCCTGCATTTCCGGCGATGGACGTGGTGCGCCAGGCCCTGCCAATGGTGTTGTCGCTGCTGAAGATGGCCTTGGTGATCTTCATCCCGCTGGTGCTGTTGATGGGCACCTACGACCTGAAGACGGTGGTCACCGTCAGCATGGTCCAGTTCGCGCTGTTCTTCGTCGACTTCTGGTTCAAGCTCGCTCGCTGGATCGACAGCACCATCCTCGACGCGCTCTACGGCTCGGGCTGGGGTTGGAACCGGCCCGTCACTAATTTCGATCCGGTGATGGGGTTGAACAACGCCTTTGGCGATCTGTTGCTGAACTTCGTCATGGGGACGATGTTCATTGTGTTGCCCGGATTCTGGGTAGGAGCATTAAGCTGGGCTGGTGTACGCGCTGGAAATCTTGTCCAGATAATGACGATGGGAACGGATGGGGCAAAAACCGCTGGTTCTAAGGGACCGGGGACGATTTCGAGCCCCCTGAAATAAAGAGCGAGTCCGGCGTATCAATCGTCCTCGTTAGGATCGCCAATATCGATGCGAACGTCGCCACGATACAAACCGAATCCGCTAGCACCTGTGCGCCACTCGGTCTCCTGCTCAACATCCCAATCGATATTGCGGGCCACCCCAGCTGCGGCCACGCCGAACACCAGCAGCAGAGCCAGCCAGAAAACGGTATAGAGCAGCACAGCCAGTACCGCGAGCTTGACGCCCCAGATCAATCCAGCCGCCGCTGGCGTAGGCACGTCTTGCGCAGCCAACCAGCCCGATACGCGCCGCTCTCTGCGTACATAAGCACGCCATCCGCGGCCGAGCCAGCGGCCGAAGCGTTCTGCATTGCTGATGCGAGTTCTTGTACTCATAGTCATCACCTGCTACGCGCCTTGAACAATTACTCCAGTTTGCTCCAATCCCGCCGGCTGGCTGTCACCAACGCGTCCCAGTCGTCTGGCGGATTTCCACGGCCCAGCATCTTCTCAAACACCGCATACGGATCGGACTTACTCCCCGAGGACCGCAGCGTTTGCTCATCGTTGACCCAAGCGTAGACAATCACTTTCGCCCTCGAGTCGTAACGGAAGAACAGCCGAAATCGTCTCCCAATCTTGGCCCTTCGCCAGTGGCGGTATTCCGGCCCCAGTGTATTTCCTTGACGGTACTCATCGCGCGCCGGCTCACCGGGAACGATTTCAAGCACCAGTTGGCTCAGGGCTCGGAACAGCTTGACGTTGGCATTGGATGCAACTCCTATCGGGTCATTCTGCTCCGCGCGCTGCGCGGCGACATACAGTTTCTGCATCTGCTCGATCACACAGTCGTGGAAGAGTAGCGTCCATCCATGCCGCTGCATCAGAGCGCAACTTCGCCGTCAATCTCGTTGGTCAGATTCACGTCATGCCCAACCTGCATCAGCATGGCGTGAGCCAGTTCGTCCGGCAACCCGCGAACATGCCGGCCAGCCTCGATATCGCGAGCCAACAGACTCAGAAACGCGCCGATGGCCGGATCTTCGTGCTCGGCATTCGCGCGGGTGACGACAATTTGCCCATCCTCGCCCAGATCGAACGCTACCTTGCCGCCGGTATCGACGCCCAACGCCTGACGGATCGGCTTGGGCAGCGTGATCTGGCCCTTCGATGTGAGCGTGGCTAGTTCATGAATGGCTGGCATGGCGTGGCGTGCTCCTTGGATGACAGTTGTTCCGATTGTAAGGAATATTCCTTTCCTCGTCAAGACAGATTGGCGAGATCTTCAGACGCCGGTAGGCGGATCGCGCTTACCTAAAAAAAAGGACTGACCCCGTGTCGGATAGCTTGTAGAGCGATTCCCCGAGCCGAGCTACATGTAAAGGCTTCGATAAAGGTCAAAGGCTGGAAAGGGTCAATGGAATGGGGGCAAGGGGAAAGGCTCTACCCGTAAAAGGAAAAGGCTTACCCATCCACCGCAACTTCAGGTGACATCATGTTCGCGCTGTTCCAACGACAACGCTCGGCGTCGGCACCGATGGCGCCCACGGAAGCGGCTGTAAAAGGTAAGGGGCTGACGCGGCCGGAGTCGGCCGCATCGCTGCTGGCCACCCCACGCCGGCAGAAGTTGCTGGAACACATATGGCAACGTACTTCGCTCTCACGCAAGCAGTTCAGGTCCCTGTATCTCGCACCACTGGAACGTTACGCCGAGCTGGTCCAGCAGTTCCCCGCGTCGGAAAGCCATCACCATGCCTATCCAGGCGGCATGCTCGACCACGGGCTGGAAATCGTCGCTTATGCACTGAAGCTGCGGCAGTCACATTTACTTCCTGCCGGCACGACGCCCGAGGACCAAGTAGCACAAGCCGAAGCCTGGACAGCCGCCATTGCCTACGCAGCGCTCCTGCACGACATTGGCAAGATCGCCGTCGACCTTCATGTGGAATATGCCGACGGCAACACCTGGCACCCCTGGCACGGACCATTGTTGCATCCGTACCGCTTCCGCTATCGCAAGGAGCGTGAGTACCGGCTGCACAGTGCCGCAACCGGACTACTCTACAACCGCCTGCTTGATGGTCACATCCTGGACTGGCTCAGCGACTATCCCGCTCTGTGGTCGTCGTTACTGTATGTGCTGGCAGGCCGATATGAACATGCCGGCGTGCTCGGTGAGCTCGTCACCCAAGCTGACCGTGCGTCGGTCGCTCAGGAGTTGGGGGGCGATCCGGCCAGGGCGATGGCGGCGCCGAAACATGCACTGCAACGCAAACTGCTGGAAGGCCTGCGCTTCCTGCTCAAGGAGGAGCTGAGGTTGAACCAGCCACAGGCCTCGGACGGCTGGCTGACACAGGACGCCTTATGGCTCGTCAGCAAGACCGTCTCAGACAAGCTGCGCGCGCATCTGCTTTCGCAAGGCATCGAAGGCATCCCATCGAGTAACACCGCAGTATTCAACGTTCTGCAAGATCACGGAATGCTTCAGCCAACAGCCGATGACAAGGCCATCTGGAAGGCAGTAATCACGAGTGAGAGTGGTTGGTCGCACACGTTCACCTTGCTGCGGCTGGCCCCCGCCCTGATCTGGGAAAGCGCAGAGCGCCCACCCCCATTCAGTGGCATTGTAGAGGTGGTACAGGAAGAGGCGGCGCAGGAAGAAGTTGCTTCAGCAACGTCCGGCCGCAGCACATCGCCCAGTGGCGAGGAAGTTACGGTAACCGCGACCGGAACACCTTCATCCGCACCAGTCACACCAGCCGCAACCGCAGCCCCTGCGGATGGCCTGGACGATCTACTAGCATTGTTCAGCACACCAAATACCGCGCCAATTCTGTCGCCACCACCGGACGCCCCCTCTGAACAAGAGCCAACTCAAGAAAAAATTGATGTGCCTGCTACGTCATCGGCACCTGCCTCACAGGAACGAGGCTCACAACCCCCACCGTCAGGCGATCACTTCATGGTCTGGCTGCGCCAGCACATTGAGAACCGAAAGCTGATCATCAATGATGCGAAGGCTCTGGTGCATACCGTGGCCGATACCGTGTACCTGGTGAGTCCTGGGCTGTTTCAACGTTACGCACAGGAACACCCACAGTCAGCCGTCTTCGCCAAAGAAGACAAGGTGGCGGATTGGCAGTGGGTGCAGAAGCGCTTTGAGAAGCTGGAGATACACCGAAAGCAGGATAACGGCCTGAACATCTGGTCCTGTGAAGTCACCGGACCGCGCAAATCACGTAGGCTGCATGGTTACCTTCTAAATGACCCTCTGCGGCTGTTCAATGACGTTCCTTTGAACAACCCCTATCTCACAGTCTGCCGACAACAAACTGCAGCACACGGAAACGATATGAAAGACGCTCGCGTAAAACTATCCATCCCATGGTGATAGGGTCTGTTAACGTTTCGAAGCAGCGCTGTCGTCAGCATAGTGCTGGTTCGGAGGCCAGTGAACACTCTGGAGCCATTGGCAAAAGCCGTGTAGGCAATACAAGCAAAATCCACTTGGCAGTCAATGCGCATGGCTTGCCTGTGGCGCTCGAAATCACTGGAAACGACATCAACGACTGCACGGCCGCCTCGAGCCGACCGCACAGCTACCGTCTGCCGAGGTGATCGCGGTGGATAAGGGCTATTACAGTGAGCGAATTCGCGAGCAACTCGAGGCTCAGGACGCTTGTTCGGTGCTCCCGAGAAAGCGCAACTCGATCAAGGGCAACGCTGATCTGGACAGGGGGCTCTATCGATACCGGCACTTGGGCGAAAATGTCTTTGCACGCCTAACAAAATTATGTCGTGAGCCGGCGCGCAAGCATCCGTGCCTCCGCAAGCCAGACCCAGGCCTCGCTCACAGCAAACAGGCGATCATGGTACATGATCAGTCGTCGAGCCCTTTCATTCCAAGCGTGAGTGCGCTCCACTACCCATCGCTTGGGCATCACCACGAAGCCGGTTTTAGGCGGTGCAACCGTGAATAGGTCGCCTTGCTGCGAGCACCATTGCCCTGCCCTTCTATTGTTTGGTCCGCGCACTACTTGAACATCGACAGCATGGGTTTGATTCATGCGTTGAGCCCATTTCCCCGCGTATGCACTATCAACGAACAGTGTATTCAAGGACGGGTATTTCTCCTTTGAGTAAGCCACGGCGTCATCCGCTGCGTCGCGATCCTGCACACTGGCTGCGCTGATACTCACCGCCAGCAACAGCCCCAGCGTATCCACGATCAGGCTTCGCTTGCGCCCCTTCACTTTCTTGCCAGCGTCGAAGCCACTGTCCCCTCCCTGGGGAGAACTGCGGGTCGATTGCGAATCCAGGATAGCCGCTGACCGCGAACCATCGCGATCGTCCCTATCCCGCCATTGCGCGCGTAAGCGATCATGCATTTGCTCGAATTTACCCTGCAGACTCCACCGGCGGAAGGTCTTGTAGACATGTCCCAGGGAGGGAATTCGCGCGGCAGCATCCGCCAGGAGCACCCTGAGCTTCAAACAAATCGGCGACTAACGCCCATTCAGCATCAGTCAGGCAGCTGGGATATCGCTGCTCCGGCAACTGGCGTCTGTGCGTTTCGTTGTAGCCATAGGATTTGCGAGGTTCGGCTGAAACAAAGCTGCCCTGGCACGCTGCTTCGCGCGTGTAATTCCAGCCAGCTTCAAAGCTTTTGCAAATGTATCGGGATGAGCAGTGATGCCTGTTGCGGCGCGGAAGCATGCGCTAGTTCAGCCTGGCTGGAAAAAGGATGAGCGTGCGCAAGCTTGACTAGCAGCGGGTACTGCTCTGCAGCAATAGCGGGAGGGCGTCCGGTTCGAGGCATGACTTCATGGTGATCCAAGCAGAGGGAGCAGTGAGTTTAGTTTATTTTGTCTACACCCTCTTAGGGGCTATCAACTTAACAGTATGTCCGTGCTGGCGAATACCCTTGCCCAATGATGAGCGCCTGAGCAAGCCTCCATACCAATCAAGCACGGGGGCAACTGGGGGATCAATGGCACCAGTTGGTCTCGCGCAACCTTCGGTTTCACCAAGGTTGCTCTACCAGCCTCGTCGACGCCATGAACGGCGAATACGGCCTTGGCTAGATCGATTCCCACCGTAATAATTGGCATGGGCTTCCCTCCTGTTTTTTTGATGCAGGTTTGAAACTTCATCATGGCATCTGGATGCCGATTCGCGAATATCGCCGCGGCCTCAGGACGGGAAAGTCCCTTTCATTCGCGCTAAGGTTTTTCTGGGCAGCCGTAGCGGCCGGAACTTTTCTTCCTCCAGCCTGCGGTTTTGCCGCCAAACGTAATCGCCGGTCAGGTTGATGTGTTCCCAGCCCAACGGCGACAGGTATTGCAGCAGCTCACCGTCCACCGGCTTGCCCGTGTTGCCGGTAGCTTGGGTGGTACACCCCAAGTACGGTAGCGAGCCGGGACGGCTTTTGTACACCCACATATCCGACCAGTACGCACCGTTCAGCACTCGGGTGGTGACAGCTCGGCCAAGGGCCGCCGAATAGGTTTGGCGCGGATGTGCCAGGCTTGCAGCTAGGACGACTTGGCGTAGGTCAGGCCGGGACTGGACTAACCAGCGGAGAAATTACGAAAGCGTAGTAGCCATGGTCTGCGCCTTCCTTGACTGCCCATGTGAAATGGCGCGGCACGCCGAGATCACCCAGAGAACCGGTGTGGCGATCTACTTCTGCGTCCCGCACAGCCCCTGGCAGCGCGGCAGCAACGAAAACATCAACGGCCTGATTCGCAGTACCTGCCCAAGGGCACGGATCTGTCGGTACACAGCCAGGGCTTGAATGTCATTGCGCTACAATTGAACATGCGCCCGCGAAAACGCTTCGACTTTAAATGCCCGATAGAAGTCATGGGCGAGGTGATGCAAGAAGCCATGGCTATGCGGTATGATGCTCCGACTTCACTTCAATAACCGTGTTGCACTCAGCCCCTGCAATCGCTCCTTGGTACAACTTCCATACAGAAATGACCTATAAATCATCTCCAGAAGCATTCGGTAATGCCTGCATCATTACCGGAATAACCAGAGCTAACAATCAGCCAAAGGTGTATCCGCCATGTCGATCTACGAGCAGGGCCTCGGCCGCGCCGCCGTCAACCATGTTGCCCTCAGCCCCCTGAGCTTCATCGAACGCACTGCGGCGATATACCCACACTACCCGGCAGTGGTGCATGGCTCGATTCGGCGTAACTGGGCCGAAACCTACGCGCGCTGCCGGCGCCTGGCCGCGGCGCTGGCCGGTCGTGGCATCGGCAAGGGCGATACGGTGGCGGTGATGTTGCCGAACATCCCGGCGATGCTCGAAGTGCATTTCGGTGTGCCGATGATCGGTGCGGTGCTCAACACCCTTAACGTGCGTCTGGATGCCGAGGCCATCGCCTTCATGCTGCAGCATGGCGAGGCCAAGGTGGTGATCGCCGACCGCGAGTTCTATGACGTGATCCACGCCGCCATCGGCATGCTCGACCACCCGCCGCTGGTAATCGATGTCGACGATCCGGAGTACGGCGAAGGCCAGGCGGTCAGCGATCTGGACTACGAGGCCTTCCTTGCCAAGGGTGACCCCGAATTCGCCTGGCAGTGGCCGGCGGACGAGTGGCAGGCCATCAGCCTCAACTACACCTCCGGCACCACCGGCAATCCCAAGGGCGTGGTCTATCACCACCGTGGCGCCTTCCTCAACGCCATGGGCAACCAGATGACCTGGGCCATGGGCAACCACCCGGTCTATCTGTGGACCCTGCCGATGTTCCACTGCAATGGCTGGTGCTACCCCTGGACCATCACCGCCCTGGCCGGCGTGCATGTGTTCCTGCGCCGCGTCGACCCGGCGAAGACTCTCACCCTGATCCGCGACGAGCAGGTCACTCACCTGTGCGGCGCGCCCATCGTGCTCAATGCCCTGGTCAACATGCCGGCCGAAGCCAAGGCCGCCATTGATCATCCGGTCAAGGCCATGGTGGCTGGCGCCGCACCGCCGGCCAAGGTGATCGGTGCGGTGGAAGAGATGGGCATCACCGTGACCCACGTCTATGGTCTCACAGAAGTCTACGGCCCGGTCACGCTGTGCGCCTGGCACGCCGAATGGGATGAACTGCCGCTGGAGGAGCGCGCCACCATCAAGGCGCGCCAGGGCGTGCGCTACCCGACCCTGGAGGGGGTGATGGTCGCCTACCCGAAAACCCTGGAGCCGGTGCCGCGTGATGGCCAGACCATCGGCGAGATCTTCATGCGCGGCAACACCGTGATGAAGGGTTACCTGAAGAATCCCAGCGCCACCGCCGAGGCCTTCGAGGGCGGCTGGTTCCACACCGGCGACCTGGGCGTGTGCCATGCCGACGGCTACGTGGAAATCCGCGACCGCCTCAAGGACATCATCATCTCCGGCGGCGAGAACATCTCCACCATCGAGGTCGAGGGCGTGCTCTATCGCCACCCTGCGGTGCTGGAGGCGGCCGTGGTCGCCCGTCCGGACGAAAAATGGGGCGAGACGCCCTGCGCCTTCATCACCCTGAAGACCGGCCAGCAGGTCAGCGACAGCGAGATCATGACCTTCTGCCGCGAACACCTGGCCGGCTTCAAGGTGCCCAAGACCGTGGTCTTCACCCAGTTGCCGAAGACCAGCACCGGCAAGATCCAGAAGTTCGTCCTGCGCGACATGGCCAAGGCGCTGTAAAAGCGGCCCTTTCCCCCGGCCCCTCTCCCGTTGGGAGAGGGGTGAATGAACCGTTTTCAAAACAACAAGAACCGGCCCTGGCGGCCGATGGAGAGCCCTCATGCAAATTTTCAAGCGCCGTGACGGCGACGAACAACCTTACTGGCCCTTCGGCCCGTTCAAGGTGCGTCTACCCTTCGTGCATTACCGCTGGGAAACCGCCGAGATGCTGCAGGCGCGGATCATGTTCGTGGTCAGCCTGGCGATGATCCCGTTGCTGGAGAAATACCTCGGCCTGCCCTATGACGTGGCCCTGGCCTACGTGGTGGTGTGCGGCATCGGTTTCATGCTACCGGCGCTGCTCGGCGTGCCCTTCGTACCCGGCTGGATCACCCCCGGCATCCCGGTGGTGCTGCTGTTTCTCGGCAATTTCGAACCGGGCTGGAGGCCATCCAGGCGCTGTTCGCCCTGCAGCTCCTGGTGTTCGTGATCTTCCTCGTCCTCGGCGTCACCCGCCTGGGCAGCGCCCTGGTGCGGCTGATCCCCAACTCGATGAAGGGCGGCATCATCATCGGTGCCGGCATCGCCGCGCTGATGGGCGAGATCAGCGCCGGTGGCCGCCTGGCCAACATGCCGCTCTCCCTGGTCCTTGGCAGCCTGATCTGCCTGTACCTGATGTTCTCGGTGTCGTTCAAAAGCCTGACCGAGCGCGTGCCGATGGCGCGCAAGATCGTCAACTACGGCATGGTGCCGGGCATGCTGATCGCCACTTTCATCGGCATCGGCGTGGGCGAGTACAAGATGCAGGACGTGAAGCGGGGCATCACCGCACCGGCCTTCGGCGAGATGTGGAATTACCTGCCGTTCAACGTCGGCTTCCCCGGCCTCGACGTGTTCATGCTGGCCGTGCCCACGGCGGTGATCGCCTTCGGCCACATCATCGTCGGCCAGTCGCTGATGCAGCGCGCCGATGAACTGCGCACCGACGAGGTGATCGAGAACAACGTCGACCGCGCGCATTTGGTGACCGCCATCCGCAACGCCCTGCATGCCTTCTTCGCGCCCTACCGGGGCCTGGCCGGCCCGCTGTGGACGGCAGTGGCGGCGACCATGGCCGAGCGCTACAAGTACGGCCGCAAGGCGATAGACTCGATCTACAGCGGTGCCGGCACCTTCTGGATCACCGGTTTCGCCGCGCTGTTCATGCTGCCGCTGGTCAGTTTCTTCCAGCCGGTACTGCCGATCGCCCTGTCGCTGACGTTCATCCTCACCGGCTACATCTGCCTGATGGTCGGCTTCGAGCAGTTGAACAACAACACCGAGCGCGGCATCGCCGGCACCATGGGTGTGGTGCTCGCCGTCTACGGGGCGGGCTGGGGCCTTGCTGCGGGAGCCGCACTGTACATTCTGGTCGAACGCCCCCATCTGCTTAAATTCACCAGCATCAAGGACAAACCGAACGAAGCGGCCGAGGCCGACTGAGTTCTTTCGTACACCCAGCGCCGCGCCTGTCGCGGCGCCTCCGCTGTCGAGGTTGCACCATGCCCGAATTCAACGCCCCGCTGCGCGACATGCGCTTCGTTCTCCATGAAGTCTTCCAAGCGCCGAGTCTGTGGGCACGCCTGCCGGCCCTGGCGGACATCGTCGAGGCCGACACCGCCTACGCCATCCTCGAAGAAGCGGCCAAGGTCACCGGCAGTCTGATCGCCCCGCTCAACCGCAGCGGTGACGAGGAAGGCGCGCAATGGGAAGGCGGCGACGTGCGCACCCCGGCCGGCTTTCGCGAGGCCTACGCGACCTACACCGAAGGCGGCTGGGTCGGCCTGTCCGGTAACCCGCAGTACGGCGGCATGGGCATGCCCAAGATGCTCGCCGTGGCCTTCGAGGAAATGCTTTACGCCGCCGGCTCCAGCTTCGCGCTGTATTCGGCGCTGAGTTCCGGCGCCTGCCTGGCCATCGACGCCCATGCCAGCGAGGAGTTGAAGTCCACTTACCTGCCGCCGATGTACAAGGGCCGCTGGGCCGGCTCCATGTGCCTGACCGAGGCCCATGCCGGCACCGATCTGGGCATCATCCGCACCCGCGCCGAGCTACAGGCCGATGGCAGCTACACGATCACCGGCAGCAAAATCTTCATCACCGGCGGCGAGCAGGACCTGACCGAGAACATCATCCACCTGGTGCTGGCCAAGCTGCCGGATGCACCGGCCGGGCCGAAGGGCATCTCGCTGTTTCTGGTGCCCAAGGTGATGGTCAATGGCGATGGCAGCCTCGGCGCGCGCAACGCGGTGAGTTGCGGCTCCATCGAGCACAAGATGGGCATCAAGGCCTCGGCCACCTGCGTGATGAACTTCGACGGTGCCACCGGCTACCTGATCGGCGAGGTCAACAAGGGGCTGGCGGCGATGTTCACCATGATGAACTACGAGCGTTTGTCCATCGGTATCCAAGGCATCGGCTGCGCCGAGGCGTCCTATCAGTCGGCCGTCAGCTACGCCCGCGAGCGTATCCAGAGCCGTGCAGCCACTGGCCCGGTCAACCACGACAAAGTCGCCGACCCGATCATCGTCCACGCCGACGTGCGTCGCATGCTGCTGACCATGAAGGCGCTGAACGAAGGTGGTCGTGCTTTCGCCTGCTACGTCGGCCAGCAGCTCGACCTGGCCAAGTACGCCGAGGACGCCAGCGAGCGGCAGAACGCCGAGGCGCTGGCCGCCCTGCTGACCCCGGTAGCCAAGGCCTTTTTCACCGATACCGGGCTGGAAAGTTGCGTGCACGGCCAGCAGGTGTTCGGTGGCCACGGTTATATCCGCGAGTGGGGCCAGGAGCAACTGGTGCGCGACGTGCGCATCGCGCAGATCTACGAAGGCACCAACGGCATTCAGGCACTCGACCTGCTCGGGCGCAAGGTGGTGGCCGACGGCGGCGCCGCGCTGCGCCTGTTCGCTGGCGAAGTGCGCGATTTCGCCCATGCCCATGAATCGCCGTTCGGCGAGCGTCTGGTGGAAGCGCTGGAGCGCCTGGAGGCGGTCAGCCGCTGGCTGCTGGAGCAGGCCAAGGCCGACTCGAACTCGGTTGGCGCCGCCTCGGTGGAATACCTGCACCTGTTCGGCTACGTCGCCTACGCCTACATGTGGGCACGCATGGCGGCCGTGGCGCAAAGCAAACAGCACGAAGACGACGCCTTCTACAGCGCCAAGCTGGCTACCGCCGAGTTCTTCTTCGTCCGCCTGCTGCCGCGCACCCTGAGCCTGGAGACGAGCGTTCGTGGCGGCAGCTCGTCGCTATACGGGCTGACCGCCGAGCAGTTCTAAACGGGCGGGTGCAACCCACTACCGCCGAGCAGGTGTGCTGCACCCGCCCTACAGGGACCCATGAACAGGCTCGGTTTTGCGGTACCCACCGAGCATGAAGAACAAGTCGTAACCGCCTGGTTTGCCAGACATGCAGTCACCAAACCAGTGAACGAGCCCCCTGAAAGACAGGACACCGTTTCTCCCTACGATAAGGGATAGGCAAACGGTTATGTTTATGACTACGACAGAGTGGTGAACTACTCGGCCAGGAGCGGCGACGACGCTGGAGCCCGGAGCAAAAGCTGGCGATGGTCCGCGAGAGCCTTGAGCCAGGACAAAGCGTTTCGGTGGTAGCCCGGCGCAACGGCGTCAATGCCAATCAATTGTTCCACTGGCGCAAGCTTTACCAATACGGCAGTTTGTCGGCGGTCAGTGCCGGTGAAGCCGTGGTGCCTGCGTCCGAACTGAGTGATACGCTCAAATAGATCCGTAAGCTACAGCGGATGCTAGCTGCTTGAGCAAAACAGGATCGTCAGGAAGAGTTTCGGGCATGCAAATCATGCCGTGGATTATACCGGCTCAGGTCACAAAACGCGGCGTCAAAACCTGATGCGGGCGGTTGCGCCACAGGTCGAAACCATCCAACAGCCAGTTCAATTCCTGAACCGTCAGCACAATGGCTTAGTCTTGATCATCGGGCGATGTTTTGAACCGCTCGGCATCCAGTCGTTTGAGCCACAGGCAGAAGCCGTTGGGCTGGTGAGTAGGCCGGAGGAGTTTCACCTCCAGCCTCTCGCAGAACCGTACGTGAGCCTCTCAACTCATACGGCTCCCGTTGCCCAGTCGTACATCATTTCCATAGACTTGCCAGTGCACGAACAACGATGGACACGCTTTCTTCATACGATTGAGCCAATCAACACTGCGGCGCTTGTGCCCCGCTAATGGTTTGTATTTCTGACGAGCCCAGCGCTGCAGTTTCAGATCAAAATGATTGAACACCTTGCGCATTACCGTCTTGTAGAAAGTGCCATAGTAGTTCCACCACCCACGCAGGGTCGCGTTGTACTGTTTTGACAGATCCAGAAGGCTGGCCGGTGTTTGCCGCTGGATATTCCAGCAGCGAGTCTGCTGTCGCATTTTCTTCAGTGCTTCGTCACTGGCCGCAGGCAGGAAGCTGGTAAACCGGCGTCCATTGTTGCCCCACGCCTCTCGTGGTCGAAAGGTAAATCCCAGAAACGTGAACTGCGTCGTCGGGTAGATTGCTTTGCGGTTACTGTCCTTGCAGTAGACGATCTTCGATTTATCCGGATGCATGCTGAGCAGGCATTCCTCCAAGCGTGCCTTGATAGCACCCATGACCTCATTCGCCTGCTGCTCGCTGCGACAGTGAACCACCGCATCGTCGGCATAGCGTGCAAAGGGACATCTCGGATAAGTCCTCTGCATCCATGCATCGAACACATAATGCATGAACAGATTCATCAACAATGGGCTGACCACACCGCCTAGGGGTGTGCCACTTTCACGCGGCACACGATGGCCATTTGCAGTCTCGAACGGAGCTTTAAGCCATCGCTCGATATACAAGATGATCCACTCATCCTTAATGTGATGTTTGACCGCTTTGAGCAGTAACTCATGATCAATATGATCAAAAGCTCCCTTGATATCAAACTCCACTACCCAGCTCATATTCCAACAGCGTCTGCGGGTGATCTCTACTGCCTGTTTGGCAGACTTTCCCGGCCGGTACCCGTACGAGTCCTTGTGGAAAAGGCAATCAAGCCCAGGCTCGATGAGCAGCTTGACGACCGTCTGGGCCACTCGATCCGCTACCGTTGGAATACCCAGCTTGCGTTTTCCTCCTGATTGCTTCGGAATTTCCACCTGCCGTACAGGCGGTGGAAAGTAAGAACCGGATGACATCCGGTTCCAGACCTTGTACAGGTTCCGTTGCAGCTTCTGCTCGAACTTGGCAATAGACTGTTCATCTATCCCAGCAGCTCCTCGATTGGCTTTCACACGCTGGTAGGCTTCCCAAACTGTCAGTTTGGAAATGTTGTACGACTTTGCTGTGCTCATACCGCTCCTCCTCGCCATTGCGAGTTGACGGTACAAGTCAGCCGGGCAACGCCATCCCTTCGCTCCGCTCTCATTACAAGAGGTTCATCACTACTACGAATGGCTCCGCCCCTAGACCTTTGCATCGGTATTCTTCCTCACGGTAGTAGCTGCTTGTCATTTCCCTTGGCATCAAAGGCCAGGTTCTCACGTTCCATATCAAAGCCTGTATTGAGCTCATGCCGCCTATACACCGGCTGCCATCTGGACGGTAGGCAGGTAGCCTCCAGACTGATCCCGAGGCTACTGGGCGACCTCGGTTTTGACAGCGCTTGAATCCTTAACGATGCGTCATCGGACGGTTTGCTTTCGCTCATCTTCTCAACACGTACCTGACGCCGTTATCGGCGCCTTTTCCACAGTAGCTCACCACTACGCCTTTTGAACGCAGCAGCACTGGGTGGTTTGAAGCCGGCTCCTGCAAGCAGACTCCGGGAGGCCTACTCCCATCTTTAATACAGCACCGCTGGCTTATGCCTGCGTTCGTGACACACCCCAATAGAGAATTTTCACCCGGTTGCGCGCCCGGTTGAGGAAGACAAACAACACCGGATCGAACACCGCGACTTTGATATCCAGTCGACCAATGGTAAGCGTCCGAACTACACCGTCTTGCAACTCAAATCTTGATCCTCTTAAACCACTGATTCACGCGCTCGCAGTCAAATGCCGCCGGCTCAAATATTTCACCCTACCAACCCACCATGTCGTCGTGTTCTGGATGCTTGGGGTCTGCCATGGCCTCTAGAAAATCCTCGTAACCCGGCACCCCACCTACGTCTTCCGGCGGGCAAGCATTGGCACCTTCAATGCAATACGGCAGTTGAGGGGCTGTGATGGCAGGTAGCCTTTTCTCGACTTTGATTCGGTGATCCCAGCTGTCACCAAAGTCGTAGAGATAGTCAAGCGTCTTTTTACCGAACAGCGCTTTGACCAATGTCTTGCGAGCTTCTGGATTCACCGGCGGCCCCCAGCCATCAGAATCGGGAATCCCGTATTTTTCACCTGCTATTTCAAACTCATGCAGATGACTGTCGCTCCAGCCCATCACGACCTGAATCACGTGATGCAGCTTGCCCAAGGTAATGTTTTCAGGGACTACGAAACGACGCCAGATCGTCGGTGTGATCCACTTCAGCTCAATGTGCAACAGCAAGAGATCAGGTGCAGGCTTGGGTAGGCTGACAGTTTTAACCATGGATCAGGCGGCCTCGCAGAGGTCAGTGTGGTTCAAGGAAATATTCCAGGGCAGCAGTTCGCCCACCCGGTTAACTGGATGTTCGACGATGTGCTCAAGCACGTAGGTCAGATAGGCCTGAGGATTTAACCCGTTTAGCTTGGCGGTACCCACCAGGCTGTAGATCGCCGCCGCTCGTTCTCCTCCCGCATCGGACTCGGCAAACAGGTAATTTTTGCGACCCAATGCGACGGCGCGCAATGCGCGTTCGGCGGCATTGTTGTCGATTTCGATCCGGCCATCATCGCAGTAGCGCGTCAGCGCCTGCCACCGATTGAGGGCATGGAGGATCGCACCGCCCAATGCAGATTTTTTCGATACTTGAGTCAGCGTCTGGTTAAGCCATGCGTGCAGTTGTTCCAGCAGCGGACTGGCCCGGCTTTGCCGAACCACTTTTCGTTGGTCGGGCGGTTGCCCTCGAATCTCGCTCTCGATGGCATACAGGGCCGTAATCCGTTGTAGCGCCTCGCCGGCAAGTGGCGAAGCCTGGTCTTTGTAAACATCGTAAAACTTGCGCCGGGCGTGAGCCCAGCACGCAGCTTCCTCAATAGTGCCTGTCGCATACAGTTGAGCAAAACCGGCGTAGCCGTCAGACTGCGAGATCCCGCTAAAGCCCTTGAGATGAGCGCGGGGATGTTGCCCCTTGCGATCCGGCGAGTAGGCAAACCAAACCGCAGCCGGTGTCGAGTCACCCGCAGGTCGGTCGTCCCGTACGTCCATAGGCGAGCCGTTTTTGTCTTGCGGTTTCCCGGTGCGAGCACGCCAATCGGCGTGTCGTCGGCATGGACTTTGTGGCCGCTCATGACGTGGTGCTCAAGGGCGTTGATCAGTGGCCTGAGCAACTGACTGCTCTGGCCGACCCAGTCGGCCAGGGTTTAACGCTCCAGATCCACGCCCTCACGGGCGTAGATCTCGGACTGCCGATACAATGGCAAATGATCGACAAACTTGGAGACCAGCACATGGGCCAACAACCCCGGCCCTGCAAGGCTTCGGGCTATCGGACGACTCGGCGCCGGCACCTGGGCAATGTGCTCGCAGCAGCGGCAAACCCACTTCGGACGAACACGGCGAATGACTTTGAAACGTGCCGGAACGTACTCTAGCACTTCGGACACATCCTCACCCAAATAGCGAAGCTTCCCACCGCAGCCCGAGCATTGCGACTCGGGCTGATGCACGTGAGTTTCGCGAGGCAGGTGTTCGGGCAATGGTTTGCGGCGCGGAACTGCGCGAGGTGCTGGTTCGACTGGCGGTGGCATTTCGGCTTGGCTGACTTGCAGCTCTTCAAGGCTCAACTGGAGCTGATTGATCATCGCGTCCAGTTGCTCGGAGCTGCGACCGAACTGCATACGACGCAGCCTGGCGATCATCATTTTCAAGCGCTCAATCTCTGCCCGCTGGGCAGAGACCAGAGTCTTCAAGGCTTGAAGATCGTTCGGCAGGGAGTCGGTCGCGAGGGTCATGAACGCATGTTACTGGGGTTTTTTTCAGCGCGGCAAGTCAGACCGCGAGGACGGGTGCTGTACGAATTGGCCTGCGCCAATCAATGCCTTCCAACAGCATCGACAACTGCGCAGCCGTTAGCGATACGCTGCCGCGGGTTGCTTGTGGCCAGACGAAGCGCCCTTGTTCCAGCCGTTTGCAAAACAGACACAAGCCGTCGCCATCCCACCACAACAGCTTGATCCGGTCACCGCGTCGTCCGCGAAAGGCGAAGATCTGACCGGAGAACGGGTCGGCTTCCAGCTGTGTCTGCACCAGTGCCGCTAACCGTCGAAGCCACGACGCATGTCGGTGACGCCTGCGGCGATCCAGATACGGGTTCCAGCGGGCGGGGCAATCATCGCAATAGCTGCTGCAAGACGAATTGCAGCGACTGCGGATCGGGTGCGCCCGTGATACGCAGCTTGGCTTTTCCGACCTCAACTGCGATCTCGGAATGACACTCCGCCTGTGGCTGGAGGACTTGTGGCAGATCGATTGGCGCCTCAATCAACTGGACGGGCAAAAGCGTTGCGCTCTGGCTGACGGCGCCGAATAACCCTTGCTGATATTGATGCCGCCAGCGAAAAACCAGGTTGGCATTGACGTCATGTTCGCGAGCAATCAACGACACCGAAGCTCCCGGCTGGAAGGTGGCTTCGACGACTTGGCGTTTAAAGTCCAACGAAAAGTTGGGGCGACGACCGGCTCGACGGGCTGGGGCAACTGTATCCAAGACAGTGTCCACTAAAAAATGGTGTCCACTATCTTGGCTAATTTGGAGGGTCGTCAGGAGAGGGAGCTGGCCAGACGGTTACTGTGAAGGAGCTGGGCGGTGACCAGTACCTGAGTAAGTACGATACAGGGACGCTGGCCAAGCGGCTGAGCAATACGCCAGAGGCTGACGGTGACGGGCAGAAGTACCGCGGGCGTGGCCTGATTCAGGTGACGGGCCGCGACAACTATTTTGCGTGCAGCAAGGCGCTGTTCGGCGACGACCGACTGCTTCGAACCCCTGAGCTGCTGGAGCAGGCCGAGTGGGCGTGCAAGTCGGCGGCGTGGTTCTGGAACTCGCGGAACCTGGACGCACTGGCCGACTCAGGCTCGTTCGAGATGATCACTGGGCGCATCAACGGCGGGCTGAACGGTTATGCCGAGCGCCTGACCTCCTACAGCACCGCACTGAAGGTGCTGGCATGAACGCTCTCCTGCTGCGACTCCTCCCTTATATAGCTGCGGTGCTGCTGGTGCTTGGCGCGCTGTATGGTGCCTTCCATCACGACCTTTCGGTAAAGGATGCCGAATGGGCAAGTCCGGTGGAATGACCGTAACACCCTGGACGCCAAGGCGCTGGCTGCGAACGAATCCGCCGAGCGCGCCAGAGAACAAGCCCGTCAACTCTCCATCAACAAGGCGATCCAAGATGGTCAACACACGATCGATCAAGCCACGGCTGATGCTGCCGCTGCTCGCGCTTCTGCTGACAGCCTGCGCGGGGCAGCCGCCGCCCTTGCCGCTCGAATCGCAGCCAGTCAAGCCGGCGGCCATTCCTGCACTGCCGCCACAAGCGCGGCAGCTAGGGTCTGTTGACGTTTTGAAGCAGCGCTGTCGTCAGCATAGTGCTGGTACGGAGGCCAGTGAACACTCTGGAGCCATTGGCAAAAGCCGTGTTGGCAATACAAGCAAAATCCACTTGGCAGTCAATGCGCATGCCCTCCGGTCATTCGTAGATCACGCTTGTTGTAGATGGCCTTGTGCAGCAGAATTTCCCGCAGCTTCGACCAATGCTCATCACTGAGCAGTAATCGGGGCATTGCAAACTCGTATCGACGTTGGGTCAGAGCTTCAAAATTACAAGTTTGCTCTTATATATCAATTGCTTAGCGCGAAACGGCAACAGCCCCTAGCAGCCTGTCGGACTTTCCCCCTCGCCGGTAGAATTGCGCATCGCCCCTGGACCCTGACTGTATGAGCCGCTTTCGGCCGATAAACCGCGAAACCGACTACCTGCTCCCACCGTCGGTGCAAGACTGGCTGCCCGAGTCACATTTGGCGCGCTACGTGGTGGAGGTCGTGGAGGGCCTGGATCTGTCGAAGCTGGAGCGCGCCTATGCGGGCCGCGGCAGCCTTGCCTACCATCCGGCGATGCTGCTGTCGCTGCTGATCTACGGCTATGCCACAGGCGCGTATTCAAGCCGCAAGATCGAGCGAGCCAGCTATGACTCTCTGGCGTTCCGGTTTATCGCCTGCAACCAGCATCCGGATCACGACACCCTGGCCAGCTTCCGCCGCCGTCACGGCGAGCAATTCGCCGCGACCTTTGTGCAGGTGCTGCAAATCGCACGCGATAGCCAAGTCTCGCGTTTTGGCTCGGTCAGTCTGGACGGCACCAAGATCCACGCCAATGCCTCGCGGCACAGTGCCCTGTCCTATGGCCACACCGAAAAGATCGAGGCCCAGCTTATGGCCGAAGTCCAGGAGATGCTCGACCTGGCGGAAGCGGCCGACCAGAGCGACCTCCCCGCGGGGTCAGCCTGCCCGACGAGCTCAAGCGGCGCGAAGACCGTCTGGCCGCTATCGCAGAGGCCAAGGCCAAGATCGAAGCGCGGGCCAGGGAACGCTTCGAGCGGGAGCAGGCCGAGTATCAGGCCAAGCTGGCCAAGCGCGAGGCCAGTGGCAAGAAACCCGGCGGCAAGCCGCCGAAGCCGCCGCAGGTCGGCCCGCACGCGCACGAACAGATCAATCTGACCGACGAAGACTCGCGCATCATGAAGGTGGCCGGGGGCGGCTTCGAGCAGTGCTACAACGCCCAAGCGCTGGTCGATAGCAAATCCATGCTGGTCATGGCGCCGCATGTGACCCAGGCGGGCAACGACAAGGAACAGGTCGCGCCGATGCTGGCCAAGCTCTAGGCGCTCCCCGAGGGGCTGAACCAGCCGGGGCAATTGCTGGGCGATACCGGCTACTTCAGTGAAAAGAACGTCGAAATCTGTCAGGCCGCCAGGATCGAGCCACTGCTTGCCGTTGGCCGGGACGCCCACCATCGGCACTGGCGCGAGCGCGAGCCGGCAGCGCTGGAGGAGCCGGCCAGCCCGGTCGAGCACATGAAGCACCGACTCAAGACCAAGGCCGGGCGCGCGACCTATGCACTGCGCAAGCAGACGGTGGAGCCGGTATTCGGGATCACCAAGTCGGTGATGGGTTTCCGCCAGTTCCTGCTGCGCGGGCTGGCGAATGTCCAGAACGAATGGACCTTGGTGTGCCTGGCGTGGAACTTGAAACGCATGGCCGCGTTGCGCCCGCAATCCGTCCACTATGCGTGAACAGAGGCCAAATCCGCTCGATTTCAGGAAACACAGGGCAATTACCGGTTAAAACCGCCTAAATAGTGAGCAATTCGCTTCGCCTTTGCCATGCTCCGCCCATTCATTAATTCAAGTCCGAAAGGCTGCTAGGGCTACATGCTAAAGCGATTGACTAGATTGTTAAGATTTGCGGACAAGCGCGCCAGCTCTTCACTGGCCTCGGAGGTCTGCTGAACACCGGCGGTACTCTGTTCAGAAATGTCACTAACAGCAACCAGGTTCCGATCGACTTCTCGCGCCACCTGGGCTTGTTCTTCTGCTGCGCTGGCAATCACTAAATTCATTCCATTTATTTCCGTGATCCGCTCGGCAATCAAGGTCAGCGCCTGATCAGCTTCACTAGACATCGTTTGACTGCGTGCAGCAAACTCGCAGCTCTGCTGCACGTCACGAACACCCTCTTGCGTCACGCTCTGAATGGCAGAAATCATTCGTTCGATTTCTTGAGTAGAGGTCTGGGTGCGTTGTGCCAAATTGCGAACTTCGTCAGCGACTACCGCAAAACCACGACCTGCCTCACCAGCATGGGCGGCCTCAATCGCAGCATTGAGGGCAAGCAATTTGGTTTGCTCGGCAATGGCACGGATCACGTCCACTACAAGACCGATGTTCGATGCTTCCTCAGCCAGGCGGAAGACGGTTCTGGTGGTTTCATTAAGCTTGCTGCTGAGCTGATCGATAATCTCGCGGGTTAGCACAACCTGTTTGCGCCCCACGTCTGCCAGATCCATCGCTTCGTGTGATGTATTGGATGTGCGGTTGGCATTTTCTGCGACTTCATCCACTGCAGCGGACATTTCGGTTACTGCCGTGGCCGCCATTTGTATCTCATCATTTTGCCGGTGGATACCCTGAGCTGTGCTCTCGGTGATCGTCTGAAGTTCTTCAGCAGCAGCTGCCAATTGAGTCGCCGAGCCTTGAATATCCTGTAAGGTATTGCGAAGATTAGCCTGCATCGCCTGCACCGACCGCTGCACGTCGGTAACCTCATTGCGACCGCTCACTTGAATCGACTGGCTCAGATCGCCAAGAGCTACACGAGCCGCTGCATCCTTAAGGGTTGTCAAAGGATGGATGATGCTACGTATAAGCCTCATGGCGAAGACACTACCGCAAATTAGTATTCCCAAGAGCAGCAGCGCTAACATGGTGCGGGAAGAGTCATACAGGACAACGGAGGCGTCATAGACACGCTTTGATTCCTCCACTTGGATTTGGGTCAGATGGCTGAGCCCCTCCGAAAGCGGATCAATCAAAGGATACATTTCATTTTCGACAAAGGTGTCGAGTGCCGCTTTGTCACCACGTTCCAAAATGCCTTTCAAACGTTCAATAGGTTCTTGAGCCGCATCAACAAGCTTGGCCAGTGCGTCTACTGAACGTTGCTCCTCATCGATCATTTGGGTCTTTTGGTAGGCGGGCCATAGGGTGTCGATCTGCCGTTCGGCTTCTTTCACCTCATCCTCGGCTTGGGCGTAGGTCATGCGGCCGCTGCGCGCCTTGTGGCTGCTATCGACGATTTTCACTGCATACAGGTCGGCGATGGTTTTCAGGTCACGTAACGGAACGACTCGATCTAGATAGACCGTATTCAGGCTTGCCACCCCTCTCTGAAGAGCAATGAATCCCATCAACTCGATAGTTATGAAGCCGATAAACATAGCGCCGACTAGCATTAAAAGTCGGGTTCGAATAGTGAATTGCTGCATGAGTGTGATCCTATTCCGTAAGGCTGCTAGGTCTGTTGATGTTACAAGCTAACCCATTGATAAAAAGCCAACTCAAATTGTGATGTTCTCAAACCGAAACAAAACGAGTTTGCAATGCCCCGATTACTGCTCAGCGATGAGCTCTGGTCGAAGCTAGGGAGACGCTGAACAATTAACCCGTTC